>NZ_JAJVKV010000051.1 GCF_024198175.1 Pyxidicoccus xibeiensis | reverse complement strand
GTCAGACCGTCGAAAAAGGGGGGGGAGATGCTCAGGGTAGGAGCCGAAGCGCTCGACTTCTTGAGTATGGCGTGGTTGTCGAGGAGGGGTGAGAGCCAAGGGCGCGAAGAAGCGGCGGGCCAGGGAAGTGCCGGACACGGCGCAGCAGGCCTTTGGGTTTGAGTCGCAAGAGCGCGCAGAAGGGAACGAGAGCAAGGAGGGGATTGGGCAGAGGGTGCAGTTTCAAGTGGGCCAGCGGCGGCTGTACGTAGGGGAGGTACCGCTGGAGCAGTACCTGGAAAGTAGCGGGCTGAAGGCGGTGCGGGTGCTGGGGGAGTTGATGGGGGAGGTGGACGTGAGTCGCTTCGAGGCGGCGTACAAGCCCGGAGGTCGGCCGCCCATCCACCCGCGTTTGATGCTGAGCCTCATCGTCTACGGCATGCACCTGAGGCAGTGGTCGCTGCGGGAGTTGGAGCAGTTGGCGGTGAGGGACGTGGGGGCGTGGTTTCTGTGCGGGGGGCTGCAGCCGGACCACAGCACGTTGGGCAAGTTCATCGTGCGGCACGAGAAGTTGTTGTCCGACGCGTTCTTCGTGAGCGCCTCGCGGACATTGGCCAGGAAGCTGGGACTCAAGGAGGGGGAAGCGGCGGCCGATGGCACCGTCATTCAGGCCGCGGCGAGCCTGCGCAGCCTGGCCCGCAAGGAGGTGTTGGAAGCAGAGGCCTTGGCGGCCCGCCAGCAGCTAGAGGCATTGCCCAAGGCACCGGCCCCTGCAGCGCGGCAGGCCCCGCTGGAGAAGAAGCTCCAGCGTCTGGAGCAGGCGGTGGCGATTGCCACCCAGCGAGCCGAGGCCCGCGCGGCGCACCGCCGCGGCCCGCCGCAGCTTTCGCGGCAGGAGCCCGAGGCCGTCAACCAGCCCTGCAAGGACGGGCTGTACCGCCTTGCCTACAAGCCTTCGCTGCTGGTGCACTCCTCACGTTTCATCCTGGCGCAGGCGCTGGACCCCTTCAGCGAGGTGAGCGTGCTC
>NZ_JAJVKV010000050.1 GCF_024198175.1 Pyxidicoccus xibeiensis | reverse complement strand
ACCACATCATCTCGGACGGCTGGTCTTCGGCCGTCATGGTGCGCGAGCTGGGCGCGTACTACCGCGAGCTCAGCGGCGGTGAGCCGGCGCGTCTTGCCCCTCTGCCCGTGCAGTACGCGGACTACTCAGTCTGGCAGCGGCAGTGGCTGCAGGGCGACGTGCTGAAGCAGGAGCTGGACTGGTGGCGCCAGCAGCTGGCCGGCTCGAGCCATGCGCTGGAGCTGCCCACCGACCGGCCCCGTCCGGCGGTGCAGACGTACCGCGGCGCGATGCTGCCGGTCGCGCTGTCCCGAAGCGTGAGTGACGCCGTCAAGGCGCTGGCGCAGCGCGAAGGGGCCACGCCCTTCATGGTGCTGCTGTCCTCGCTCCAGCTGTTGCTCTCCAAGTACTCGGGCCAGGACGACGTGTCCGTCGGCTCGCCCATCGCCAACCGCAACCGGGTGGAGACTGAAAGCCTCATCGGCTTCTTCATCAACACCCTCGTGCTGCGCGCGAGGATTGACGGCCGTCAGTCCTTCCGCGAGCTGCTGGCCCAGGTGCGCGAGCGCACCCTGGCTGCCTACGAGCACCAGGACGTCCCGTTCGAGAAGCTGGTGGAGGAGCTCCAGCCGCAGCGAGACCTGAGCCGCAGCCCGCTCTTCCAGGTCACCCTCACCCTGCAGAACACGCCCAACGAGGCGCTGAACCTGCCGGGCCTCACCCTCACTCCCGTCGCGCCGGAGATCGACTCCTCGAAGTACGACTTCAGCCTCCTGCTCGAAGAGGGCAGCGAGGGCTTCACGGGTGCGCTCAACTACAACACGGACCTCTTCGACGCAGGCACCGTGCGGCGCCTGATGCGGCACTACGCCGTGCTGCTGGAGGCGGCGGTCTCCGAGCCGGGACGCAGGCTCGACCTGCTGCCCGTGCTGACGGACGCCGAGCGCCAGCAGGTCGTCGCCGATTGGAGCGGGACGCGCGGGGACTACCCGAGCGACACCTCCCTGGCCGACCTCTTCGCGCAGCAGGCGCGGCAGACGCCGGATGCGGTCGCCCTCGTCTTCGGTGACGAGCAGCTGACGTACGCGCAGCTGGACACGCGCGCCAACCAGCTCGCGCACTACCTGCGCGGCCGGGGCGTGCAGGCTGGCGGCCGGGTAGCGGTGCTCCTGGAACGGTCCATGGACCTGGTGGTGGGCCTGCTGGGCACCCTCAAGGCCGGAGCGGCCTACGTGCCCCTCGACAAGGGCTGGCCTGCCGAGCGCGTCACCTTCGTGCTCCAGCAGTCCGCCGCGGGCGTGCTCCTCACCCAGTCCGCGCTCGCCGACGAGCTGCCCGACACGGGCAACGTCCTCGTCGTCATGGACGAAGAGGACACGCGCATTGCCTTCCAGCCCGAGTCCGCCCCGGCCATTCCCTCCAGCGGGGATGCGCTGGCGTACGTGATGTTCACCTCGGGCAGCACGGGCCAGCCCAAGGGCGTCTGCGTGCCTCACCGGGCCATCGCGCGCCTGGTGAAGAGCAACAGCTTCATGCGCTTCGGGCCCCAGGAAGTCTGGCTCCAGGCCGCCCCCGTCGCCTTCGACGCCTCGA
>NZ_JAJVKV010000049.1 GCF_024198175.1 Pyxidicoccus xibeiensis | reverse complement strand
GCAGCACCTGCTGCTGGTGACGCTGCACCACATCATCTCGGACGGCTGGTCCACGGCCGTCATGGTGCGAGAGCTGGGCGCGTACTACCGCCAGTTCACCGGCGGCGAGCCCGCCCGCCTCGCGCCGCTGTCCGTGCAGTACGCGGACTACTCGGTCTGGCAGCGCCAGTGGCTGCAGGGTGACGTGCTGAAGCAGGAGCTGGACTGGTGGCGGCAGCAGCTGGCCGGCTCGAGCCATGCGCTGGAGCTGCCCACGGACCGGCCCCGTCCGGCGGTGCAGACGTACCGCGGCGCGATGCTGCCGGTCGCGCTGTCCCGCGACGTGAGTGACGCCATCAAGGCACTGGCACAGCGCGAAGGGGCCACGCCCTTCATGGTGCTGCTCGCCTCGTGGCAGCTGCTGCTCTCCAAGTACTCCGGGCAGGACGACGTCTCGGTTGGCTCGCCCATCGCCAACCGCAACCGGGTGGAGACCGAAGGCCTCATCGGCTTCTTCATCAACACCCTCGTGCTGCGCGCGAAGATTGACGGCCGTCAGTCCTTCCGCGAGCTGCTCGCCCAGGCCCGGCAGCGCACGCTCGCCGCGTACGAGCACCAGGATGTTCCCTTCGAGAAGCTGGTCGAAGAGCTCCAGCCGCAGCGAGACCTGAGCCGCAGCCCGCTCTTCCAGGTCACGCTCACGCTGCAGAACACGCCCAACGAGACGCTGAACCTGCCGGGGCTGACGCTCACCCCCGTGGCGCCGGAGCTCGACTCGTCGAAGTACGACTTCAGCCTCCTGCTCGAAGAGGGCAGCGAGGGCTTCACCGGCTTCCTCAACTACAACACGGACCTCTTCGACGCCGGCACCGTGCAGCGGTTGATGCAGCACTACGCCGTGCTCCTCCAGGCGGCCGTCTCCACACCGGAGCGCAGGCTCGAGCTGCTCCCGGTGCTCACGGATGCCGAGCGCCAGCAGGTGGTGACGGAGTGGAGCGGCAAGCGCGGGGACTACCCGAGCGACACCTCCCTGGCGGACCTCTTCACGCAGCAGGTGCGCAGCACGCCGGACGCCGTCGCGCTCGTCTTCGGTGACGAGCAGCTGACGTACGCGCAGCTGGACACGCGCGCCAACCAGCTCGCCAACTACCTCCACTCGGTGGGTGTGCAGGCCGGAAGCCGTGTCGCGGTGCGCCTGGAGCGCTCCGTCGACCTGGTGGTCGGCCTGCTGGCCATCCTCAAGGCCGGCGCCGCCTACGTCCCGCTGGACAAGGGCTGGCCCACCGAGCGCGTCACCTTCGTGCTCCAGCAGTCCGCCGCGGGCGTGCTGCTCACCCAGTCGGAGCTCGCAGACGAGCTGCCCGACACGGGCAGCGTCCTCGTCGTCATGGACGAGGAAGGCGCTCGCATCGCGCGCCAGTCCGAGTCCGCCCCCGCCATTCCCTCCACCGGGGATGCGCTGGCGTACGTGATGTTCACCTCGGGCTCCACCGGCCAGCCCAAGGGCGTCTGCGTGCCTCACCGGGCCATCGCGCGCCTGGTGAAGAGCAACAGCTTCATGCGCTTCGGGCCCCAGGAAGTCTGGCTCCAGGCCGCCCCCGTCGCCTTCGACGCCTCGACTCTCGAAATCTGGGGTGCGCTCCTCAACGGCGCGAA
>NZ_JAJVKV010000048.1 GCF_024198175.1 Pyxidicoccus xibeiensis | reverse complement strand
CGGTGGGGGACTCGAAGAGGGCTCGCAGGGGCAGCGTTGCACCCAGCGCGGCCTGCAGGCGCGAGACGACCTGGGTGGCCAGCAGCGAGTGGCCGCCCAGCTCGAAGAAGCTGTCGGTGGCTCCCACTCGTGCGACGCCCAGCACCTGGGCGAAGAGGCCCGCAAGCTGCTCCTCGGTCTGCGTCCTGGGCGCGACGTACTGACGTGTGGTGGCCTGCTGTTCCGGGGTCGGCAGGGCCTTGCGGTCCACCTTGCCGTTGGGCGTCAGCGGGAAGGCGCCCAGCGCCATGACGAGCGAGGGCACCATGTGCTCGGGCAGGTGCTCACGCAGGAAGTCTCGCAGGGCGGCCGTGTCCAGCTCGGTGCCACTGGCGGGCACCACGTAGGCCACCAGCCGACCGTCGCCGGACGCGTCCCGGTGGACGCTGGCCACCGCCTGGTGGACGGACGGGTGGCGTGAAAGCACCGCCTCGACTTCGCCCAGCTCGATGCGGAAGCCGCGCACCTTCACCTGGAAGTCGGTGCGGCCCAGGAAGTCCAGCGTGCCGTCGGCGCGCCACCGGGCGAGGTCCCCGGTGCGGTACATGCGCCCGCCCGCCACGCCCGAGAAGGCGTCGGGCACGAAGCGCTCCGCCGTCAGGTCGGCGCGGCCGAGGTAGCCGCGCACCACGCCGTCTCCGGCGATGAACAGCTCTCCGGGGGCGCCCGTGGGCACCGGCTCGCCCCATGCGTCCAGCACGTACAGCCGCGTGTTGGAGATGGGGGCGCCGATGGAGATGGTGGCCGCGCCCGCGTCCTTCTCGGTGACGGAGTGGGTGGAGGACCAGACGGTGGTCTCCGTCGGGCCGTACATGTTGGTGAGGGTGGCGGCGGGCAGCGCGGCGCGCAGCTGCGCGGCCAGCGGGCCGGCCAGCGCTTCACCACCGACGAGCAGGTGGCGCAGTGAGCCGAGCGCGGGCACCGACTCCGGTGAGAGCACCATGCCCCGGGCAAAGGCGGGCGTGCACTGCAGGTGCGTCACGGCGTGGCGGCGCAGCACCTCGGACAGAGGAAGGGCCTTGCCCTCGCGGGTGGCTGCGCGCTCGTCGTGCAGCACCACGTGGTAGCCACGCGCCAGCGTCCACAGCAGCTCCAGCACGGAGATGTCGAAGGAGATGCTGGTGACGGCCAGCCACGTGCCGGGCGTGGACGTGCCCAGCAGCGTGTCCATGGCGCCAAAGAAGTTGGCCGCCGTGCGGTGCGGCACCATGACGCCCTTGGGACGTCCCGTGCTTCCCGAGGTGTAGATGACGTAGGCGAGGTTGTCGGCGCTGGAGGTTCCGGACGCCTTTGCTTCATCGCCTGGCGGCTCATCGATGAGCAGCACCTGCACGCCCGTGGTGGGCAGGGTGCCCAGCAGCTGGAGTGAGGTGAGGAGGACGGACGCTCCCGAGTCCTGGAGCATCCATGCCAGGCGCTCGGCGGGGTAGTCCGGGTCCAGCGGGAGGTAGGCGCCGCCCGCGTGGAGGATGGCCAGCATGCCGGCCACCATGTCCGCCGAGCGCTCCAGGGAGAGTCCCACGGGCGCGTCCGGACGCACTCCGAGCTGCTGGAGGCGGGCGGAGAGGCGCAGCACGCGCTGGTGCAGCTGACGGTAGGTGAGCTGCTCGTCGCCGAAGGAGAGGGCGGTGGCGTCCGGAGTCCGGGCGACCTGCGCCTCGAACTGCTGATGCAGGCAGGCCGAGTCGTAGGTGCGTCCCGTGTCATTCCACGCGCGCA
>NZ_JAJVKV010000046.1 GCF_024198175.1 Pyxidicoccus xibeiensis | reverse complement strand
CGCACTCGAGCCTCGGCCTTGGCCCCGAGTCCCTTACTCCCCTTGAGGGGGCAGCAAAGAGAACGGGGAAAGTAAGCCGCTCGACCAATTAGTACCGGTTAGCTCAACGTGTTACCACGCTTACACACCCGGCCTATCAACGTCGTAGTCTTCGACGGGTCTTCAGGGGCTTGCGCCCGGGATACCTGGTCTTGAGGTCGGTTTCCCGCTTAGATGCTTTCAGCGGTTATCCAATCGGCACATGGCTACCCAGCGATGCCTCTGGCGAGACAACTGGTACACCAGCGGTGCCTCCAACCCGGTCCTCTCGTACTAAGGTCAGAGCCTCTCAAGTATCCTACGCCCACAGCAGATAGGGACCAAACTGTCTCACGACGTTTTGAACCCAGCTCGCGTACCGCTTTAATTGGCGAACAGCCAAACCCTTGGGACCTGCTCCAGCCCCAGGATGCGATGAGCCGACATCGAGGTGCCAAACCTCCCCGTCGATGTGAACTCTTGGGGGAGATAAGCCTGTTATCCCCGGAGTACCTTTTATCCGTTGAGCGATGGCCCTTCCATTCAGGACCACCGGATCACTATGACCTGCTTTCGCACCTGCTCGACGTGTCCGTCTCGCAGTCAAGCTCCCTTATGCCATTGCACTCGCCGCCCGGTTTCCAATCGGGCTGAGGGAACCATCGCGCGCCTCCGTTACTTTTTGGGAGGCGACCGCCCCAGTCAAACTACCCACCAGACAGTGTCCCAGTCCCGGCTGACGGGACATGGTTAGACACCAGAAATCAACAGGGTGGTATTTCACCGTTGCCTCCACCGAACCTAGCGGCCCGGCTTCAAAGGCTCCCACCTATCCTACACAGTCAATCCCTAGTGTCACTGTCAAGTTGTAGTAAAGGTTCACGGGGTCTTTCCGTCTTGCTGCGGGTAAACTGCATCGGCACAGCTATTTCAATTTCGCTGAGTCCCTCTCCGAGACAGCGCGGAAGTCGTTACTCCATTCGTGCAGGTCGGAACTTACCCGACAAGGAATTTCGCTACCTTAGGACCGTTATAGTTACGGCCGCCGTTTACTGGGGCTTCGGATCATCGCTTTGCCTTGCGGCTGACGAATCCCCTTAACCTTCCAGCACCGGGCAGGAGTCAGACCCTATACGTCGGCTTGTCGCCTTCGCAGAGTCCTGTGTTTTTGGTAAACAGTCGCTACCGCCATTTCTCTGCAACCTCTCTCGGCTTCGGCTGTACGCCTACACCTACCAGAGGCCCACCTTCTTCCGAAGTTACGGTGGAAATTTGCCTAGTTCCTTGGAGGAGAGTTCTCTCAAGCGCCTTAGGATTTTCTCCTCACCCACCTGTGTCGGTTTACGGTACGGACACCCTATGAGCTCCCTACGGGACTTTTCTTGGAAGCCGAGCATCAGCGACTTACCCCTTGCGGGGCGCCATGGGGTCTCGGGGATAGCTGCCGCGCCTTTATTCGTACGCGACACCCCTACGCCTTTGGACTGACGCAACCACCGGTCAGCTCGCCTAGCTTTCTCCGTCCTCCCTTAGTTCAACGCTCACAAGATGGCGCAGGAATATTAACCTGCTTTCCATCATCTACGCCTTTCGGCCTCGACTTAGGTTCCGGCTAACCCTGGGAAGATTAACTTGACCCAGGAAACCTTGGGTTTACGGCGAGGGGGTTTCTCACCCCCTTTATCGCTACTCATTTCGGCATCAGCACTCCCAGTCGCTCCAGCCGCCTTTTCAGTCGACCTTCGCTGCAACTGGGACGCTCCCCTACCGCCATACGTTTTGCGTATGACCCGAAGCTTCGGCACTAGTCTTGAGCCCCGTTACATTTTCGGCGCGGCCTGTCTTGACCAGTGAGCTATTACGCTTTCTTTAAAGGATGGCTGCTTCTAAGCCAACCTCCTGGTTGTCAATGACCTGCCACATCCTTTCTAGTGTTCACTTAGACTAGATTTGGGGGCCTTAGCTGTCGGTCTGGGTTATTCCCCTCTTGCCAATGGACGTTATCACCCACTGACTGCGTCCCGGGATAACAATTGCCGGCATTCGGAGTTTGGTACGGTTTGGTAATCTGGTGAGACCCCTAGCCGTTCCAGTGCTCTACCTCCGGCATTGAATTGCCCGAGCCGATACCTAAATATCTTTCGGGGAGAACCAGCTATCACGGAGTTTGATTGGCCTTTCACCCCTACACACAGCTCATCCCAGAAATTTTCAACTTTCATGAGTTCGGTCCTCCATGCGGTGTTACCCGCACTTCAACCTGGCCATGTGTAGATCACCCCGCTTCGGGTTATAATACACGCAACT
>NZ_JAJVKV010000045.1 GCF_024198175.1 Pyxidicoccus xibeiensis | reverse complement strand
GGTCCTTCAGTCCTTCCAGGCCGGGCTCCTCGACGAAGGCGCGGAGCATGGAGGGGACGAAGTGGGCGGTGGTGACGCGCTCGTCGGCCATGAGGCGCACGAGGTACGTCGGGTCCTGGTGGCCACCAGGACGGGCGAGCACCATGCGAGCGCCCGTCATGAGGGGCCAGAAGAACTCCCAGACGGAGACGTCGAAGCTGAAGGGCGTCTTCTGGAGCACCGTGTCCGCAGCGGAGAGGCCGTACTGCTGCTGCATCCAGAGGAGGCGATTGACGACGCCCTGGTGGGCATTCATCGCGCCCTTGGGGCGGCCGGTGGAGCCGGAGGTGAAGATGACGTAGGCCAGCGCCTCGGGGCCGGCCAGTGGCACGGGGCGGGAGGTCGGCTGGGACGCGACGGAGTCCCACTGCGTGTCGAGGCAGAGGACCTTCGCATCGTGCGGCGGGAGGACGGAGGTGAGACGCTCCTGCGTCAGGATGACGGGAGCGGCGGTGTCCTCGAGCATCCACGCGAGGCGCTCGCGCGGGTAGGCCGGGTCCATGGGGACGTAGGCGGCGCCGGACTTGAGGACGCCCAGGAGGGCGACGACCATCTCCAGGGAGCGCTCGAGGCAGACACCAACGAGGGACTCGGGGCCGACGCCCAGCGAGCGCAGGTGGTGGGCGAGCTGGTTGGCCCTCGCGTCGAGCTGGGCGTAGGTGAGAGCTTCGCCTTCGAAGCGGATGGCCTCCGCTTCCGGCGTGCGCTGCACCTGCGCCTCGATGAGCGCATGCAGGCTCACGTCACGCGGGTACGCCACCCGGGTGTCGTTCCACGCCTGCACCTGCGCGAGCTCATCACCGGTGAGCAGGCCCAGCTTCCGCAGGGGCTGGTCCACGGCGGAAGTGATGGCCTCCAGCAGGACGCGGTAGTGCCGCCCCATCCGCTCGGCCGTCGCGGCGTCGAAGAGGTCGGTGTTGTAGTTGAGTGCCGTCTCCAGGTAGCCGTTGACCTCCACAACGCCGAGGCCGAGGTCGAACTTCGCGGCCTCCTCCGCGGGAGGCAGCAGCGCCAGCTCCAGGCCGGGGAGCTTCATCGCCTCGCCCGGCGTGTTGTGGAAGGTGAAGCTGACCTGGAAGAGCGGGCTGCGGCTCGGGTCTCTCCGAGGCTGGAGCTCCTCCACCAGCTTCTCGAAGGGGAGGTCCTGGTGCTCGTACGCAGCCAGCGTGCGCTGCCTGACCTGGGTCAGCAGCTCGCGGAAGGACTGGTGGTTGTCGATGGTCGCACGCAGCACCAGCGTGTTGACGAAGAAGCCGATGAGGCCTTCGACCTCCGCGCGGTTGCGGTTGGCGATGGGCGCACCGACGGTGATGTCCTCCTGGCCCGAGTAGCGCGACAGCAGCAACTGCAGGGCTGCCAGCATCACCATGAAGGGCGTGGCCCCCTCACGCTGCGCCAGCTCCTTCACCGCGTCACTCAGCTCGCGCGGCAGCGGAATCAGCAGGGTGGAGCCCCGGTACGTCTGCAGCGCGGGACGCGGCCGGTCCGTGGGCAGCTCCAGCGCGGCGGGCGCGCCGGCCAATTGCTGGCGCCACCAGTCCAGCTCCTGCTTCAGCACGTCGCCCTGCAGCCACTGCCGCTGCCAGACCGAGTAGTCCGCGTACTGCACGGGTAGCGGTGCCAGCCGTGCCGGCTCGCCCCCCTGGAACTGGACGTAGTACGCACCCAGCTCCCGCACCATGACGGAGACGGACCAGCCGTCCGAGACGATGTGGTGCAGCGTCACCAGGAGCACGTGCTCCTGAGGCGTCAGGCGCAGCAGGGTGGTGCGCACCAGCGGACCCTGCGCGAGGTCGAACGGACGCTGCGACTCCTCCGCGGCGAGCCGTCGCGTCTCCTCGTCGCGCTGCGCGGGAGACAGGGCGGACAGGTCCACCACCGGCAGCTCGACGCGAGCCTCCGGGCGGATGCGCTGAGTGGGTGCGCCCTCGTGGACCACGAAGTGGGTGCGCAGCGCTTCGTGTCGCTGGGCCAGTGCGTGCAGCGCCTGATGCAGCGCGCTGACGTCCAGCGTGCCGTTGAGCTTCAGCGCCCACGGGATGTTGTAGGCCGCGCTGCCGGGCTGGAGCTGGTCGATGAACCACAGGCGCTGCTGAGCGAACGACAGTGGCAGCTCGCCGTCACGCGACGCGCGCTGGAGTGGCGGAGTCCGCACGTCGGGCTGCGAAGCCCCCTTGGATTCCAGGCGCTCGGCAAGGAGGGCGACAGTGGGCGCGGAGAAGAGCTCGCCCAGGGGCAGCTCGACGTTCAGCGTGGCGCGGATGCGGGAGACCACCTGCGTGGCCAGCAGTGAGTGGCCGCCCAGGTCGAAGAAGTCACCGT
>NZ_JAJVKV010000044.1 GCF_024198175.1 Pyxidicoccus xibeiensis | reverse complement strand
GCAACCCGCGCTCGTCCCCGTGGAGCGCACGCAGGCCCTGCCGCTGTCCTTCGCTCAGCAGCGCCTCTGGTTCCTGGACCAGCTCCAGCCGGGAAGCGCCTTCTACAACATCCCCTGGGCGCTGAAGCTCAACGGCACGCTGGAGGTCGCGGCCCTGGGAAGCGCACTGCGTGCGCTCGTGCAGCGGCACGAAGCGCTGCGCACGACCTTCGTGGTGCGAGACAGCGAGCCCACGCAGGTCATCCAGACCGAAGCCCGGCTGGAGCTGCCGGTGGTGGACCTCAGCGGGATGGACTCTGCTCGCCGGGACGAGGAAGCGAAGCGACTGGCGCACGAAGAAGCGCAGCGCCCGTTCGACCTCGCGCAGGGACCGCTGGTGCGCACCACGCTGGTGCGTCTGGCTCCCGAGCAGCACCTGCTGCTGGTGACGCTGCACCACATCGTCTCGGACGGCTGGTCCATTGCCGTCATGGTGCGAGAGCTGGGCGCCTACTACCGCCAGTTCACCGGCGGCGAGTCCGCCGCACTCGCGCCCCTCCCCGTGCAGTACGCGGACTACTCGGTGTGGCAGCGGCATTGGCTGCAGGGCGACGTGCTGAAGCAAGAGCTGGGCTGGTGGCGCCAGCAACTGGCTGGCGCGCCCGCCGCGCTGGAGCTGCCCACGGATCGCCCGCGCCCCGCGCTGCAGACGTACCGGGGCCGGACGCTGTCCATTCCGCTGCCGCGTGAGCTGAGTGACGCGGTCAAGACACTGGCCCAGCGTGAGGGCGCCACGCCCTTCATGGTGGTGCTGGCGACGTGGCAGCTGCTGCTCTCGCGCTACTCCGGGCAGGATGACATCTCGGTGGGCATGCCCATCGCCAACCGCAACCGGGCGGAGGTCGAAGGCCTCATCGGCTTCTTCGTCAACACCCTGGTGGTGCGCGCGAGCATCGACAGCCGCCAGTCCTTCCGCGAACTGCTGGCTCAGGTGAGGGAGCGCACGCTCTCCGCCTACGAGCACCAGGACGTCCCATTCGAGAAGCTCGTCGAGGAACTGCAGCCGCAGCGAGACCTGAGCCGCAGCCCCCTCTTCCAGGTCAGCCTCACCTTCCAGAACGCGCCGGGCGAGGCGCTGAAGCTGCCCGGACTGGAGCTGGAGCTGCTGCCCTCCCAGTCGGAGGCAGCGAAGTTCGATCTCGACCTCGGCATGGATGAGGTGGAGGGCGGCCTGACGGGCTCGCTCAACTACAACACCGACCTCTTCGACGCTGCCACCGCTGAGCGGCTGGCACGGCACTTCCGCGTGCTGCTGGAGGCTGTCACCGCGGATGTGCGGCGCCCGCTCTGGCAGCTCGACCTGCTGACCGCCGAGGAGCGCCAGCAGCTGCTGGTGGACTTCCGTGGCCGTCACGAGACGTACCCGCGTGACGTGAGCCTGCATGCGCTCATCGAGGCGCAGGTGCAGCGCACGCCGGAAGCGGAGGCCATCCGCTTCGAAGACGAAGCTCTCACCTACGCGCAGCTCGACGCTCGCGCCAACCAGCTCGCCCACCACCTGCGCTCGCTGGGCGTCGGACCCGAGTCCCTCGTCGGCGTCTGCCTCGAGCGCTCCCTGGAGATGGTCGTCGCCCTCGTCGGCGTCCTCAAGTCCGGCGCCGCCTACGTCCCCATGGACCCGGCCTACCCGCGCGAGCGCCTCGCGTGGATGCTCGAGGACACCGCCGCGCCCGTCATCCTGACGCAGGAGCGTCTCACCTCCGTCCTCCCGCCGCACGACGCGAAGGTCCTCTGCCTCGACACGCAGTGGGACTCCGTCGCTTCCCAGCCGACCTCCCGCCCCGTGCCACTGGCCGGCCCCGAGGCCCTGGCCTACGTCATCTTCACCTCCGGCTCCACCGGCCGCCCCAAGGGCGCGATGAATGCCCACCAGGGCGTCGTCAATCGCCTCCTCTGGATGCAGCAGCAGTACGGCCTCTCCGCTGCGGACACGGTGCTCCAGAAGACGCCCTTCAGCTTCGACGTCTCCGTCTGGGAGTTCTTCTGGCCTCTCATGACGGGCGCTCGCATGGTGCTCGCCCGTCCCGGGGGCCACCAGGACCCGACGTACCTCGTGCGCCTCATGGCCGACGAGCGCGTCACCACCGCCCACTTCGTCCCCTCCATGCTCCGCGCCTTCGTCGAGGAGCCGGGCCTGGAGTCCCTCGCCCACCTGCGCCGCGTCGTCTGCAGCGGCGAAGCCCTGCCCGCGGACCTCGTCAACAAGGCCCACGCGCGCCTTCCTGTCGCGGGCGTCCACAACCTCTACGGCCCCACCGAGGCCGCCGTCGACGTCACGTACTGGGAGTGCCCGCGCGGCGAAGTGCTGCGCAGCGTCCCCATCGGCCGCCCCGTCGCCAACACCCGCATCCACATCCTCG
>NZ_JAJVKV010000043.1 GCF_024198175.1 Pyxidicoccus xibeiensis | reverse complement strand
CGGCGCCGCCTACGTCCCCATGGACCCGGCCTACCCGCGCGAGCGCCTCGCGTGGATGCTCGAGGACACCGCCGCGCCCGTCATCCTGACGCAGGAGCGTCTCACCTCCGTCCTCCCGCCGCACGACTCGAAGGTCCTCTGCCTCGACACGCAGTGGGACTCTGTCGCGTCCCAGCCCTCTTCGCGTCCGGCGCCCCTGGCCGACCCCGAGGCCCTGGCCTACGTCATCTTCACCTCCGGCTCCACCGGCCGCCCCAAGGGCGCGATGAATGCCCACCAGGGCGTCGTCAACCGCCTCCTGTGGATGCAGCAGCAGTACGGCCTCTCCGCTGCGGACACGGTGCTCCAGAAGACGCCCTTCAGCTTCGACGTCTCCGTCTGGGAGTTCTTCTGGCCCCTGATGACGGGCGCTCGCATGGTGCTCGCCCGTCCCGGTGGCCACCAGGACCCGACGTACCTCGTGCGCCTCATGGCCGACGAGCGCGTCACCACCGCCCACTTCGTCCCCTCCATGCTCCGCGCCTTCGTCGAGGAGCCGGGCCTGGAAGGACTGAAGGACCTGCGCCGCGTCGTCTGCAGCGGCGAAGCCCTGCCCGCCGACCTCGTCAACAAGGCCCACGCTCGGCTGCCGGTAGCCTCGGTCCACAACCTCTACGGCCCCACCGAGGCCGCCGTCGACGTCACGTACTGGGAGTGCCCGCGCGGCGAAGTGCTGCGCAGCGTCCCCATCGGCCGCCCCGTCGCCAACACCCGCATCCACATCCTCGACGCCCATGGCCAGCCGACGCCCGTGGGCGTCTCCGGCGAGCTCTTCATCGGCGGCATCCAGGTGGGCCGCGGCTACTGGAACCGGCCCCAGCTGACCGCTGAGCGCTTCATCCCAGACGCCTTCAGCGACACGCCCGGCGCGCGCCTCTACCGCACCGGAGACCTCGCGCGCTGGCTGCCCGACGGCACCGTCGAGTACCTGGGCCGCGCCGACTTCCAGGTGAAGCTGCGCGGCTTCCGCATCGAGCTGGGTGAAATCGAAGCCGCCCTGCGTGCGCAGTCCGGAGTCTCCGACACTGTCGTCGTGGTGCGCGAGGACGGCCCCGGTGGCGCACGGCTCGTGGCCTACCTCGTGCCCACCGCCTCCGCCGAGCCGGAATCCCAGGCCCCGCACACCGCGAGCGTCGCACAGGCGTCCGCCACTTCTTCCGAGCCGGCCCCTCACGCGGGCGTCGCGCAGGCGTCCGCCGCGTCCGTCGAGCTGGACACCAAGGCCCTGCGCGCCGCGCTCGCCGAGCGGCTGCCCGAGTTCATGGTGCCCTCGGCCTTCGTGGTGCTGCCCGCCCTGCCCCTGTCTCCCAGCGGCAAGGTGGACCGCAAGGCCCTGCCCACACCGGACGCGAAGCCCCGCGAGGCCGGCGACTACGTCGAGCCGCGCACGCCGCGGGAGAAGGCGCTGGCCGCCATCTGGGCGCAGCTGCTGGGCGTGCCGCGCGTCAGCCTGCAGGACAACTTCTTCGAGCTGGGCGGCGACTCCATCCTCGCCATCCAGGTCGTCTCGCGCGCGCGTCAGGCCGGGCTGCACCTGGCGGCCAACCAGCTCTTCCAGCACCAGACGCTGGAAGCCCTGGCCCGCGTGGCGAAGCAGCAGGGCACGCTGCAGGCCGAGCAGGGCCTGGTGCTGGGCGAGGTGGCGCTGACGCCCATCCAGCGCGACTTCTTCGAGCGCAACCTTCCCCAGCCTCACCACTTCAACCAGGCATTCCTGCTCGCCGCGAGCGAGAAGGTGGACGTCCCGAGCCTGGAGAAGGCGCTGCAAGCCGTCGTCGCGCACCACGACGCGCTCCGGCTGCGCTTCACGCGCCAGCAGGACGGCACCTGGCGGCAGCACCTCGCGGGCCTCGAGGCCCCCGTGCGTCTGGAGCGAGTGAATCTCTCCTCCACGCCCGAGGCCCAGCAGCCCAAGGCCCTGGAGGCCGAGGCCACGCGGCTGCACGCCAGCCTGAGGCTGGACGAGGGCCTGCTGCTGCGCGCGGCCCTCTTCGACTTCGGCCCGGAGCAGGAGCAGAAGCTGCTGCTGGCCGTGCACCACCTCGCGGTGGACGGCGTCTCCTGGCGCACGCTGCTGGAGGATTTGGGCACCGCCTACGTGCAGCTGAGCCAGGGCCGTCCCGTGGCCCTGCCGCCCAAGTCCACCTCCCTCAAGACGTGGGCCTCGCGGCTCTCCACCTTCGCCACCTCCGAGGACATTGCCAGCGAGCTGGCCTACTGGCTGGAGCAGGGCCAGGTGCAGGTGCCCGCGCTCCCCATCGACGGGCCCGGGGGAGAAACCACCGTCGCCTCCTCGCGCGTGGTGGAAGTCTCGCTGGGCGAGGAAGAGACGCGTCTGCTGTTGCAGGAGACGCCCGCCGCGTGGCGCGCCCACATCAACGACGTGCTGCTGACGGCGCTGGTCGAGAGCCTCACGCAGTGGACGGGACAGTCGAAGCTGCGCGTGGAGCTGGAAGGCCACGGCCGCGAAGCGCTCTTCGATGACGTGGACGTGTCGCGCACGGTGGGCTGGCTCACCACGCTCTACCCCGTGGCACTCGACGTCTCGGGCAAGGCCAACCTGGGAGACCGGCTGCGCACAGTGCGAGACACGCTGCGCCAGCTGCCCCGGCGCGGCCTGGGCTACGGCCTGCTGCGCCACCTCGCGGGCGGTGAGGGGAAGAAGGCCCTCCAGGCCCTGCCCCGGGCGCAGGTGCTCTTCAACTACCTGGGCCAGTTCAACCAGGCGCCGTCGGGCGACGTGGAGCTGCCCTTCAGCGCCACGCGCGAGCCCCTGGGCGCGCTGCGCGCTCCGGAGGCGC
>NZ_JAJVKV010000042.1 GCF_024198175.1 Pyxidicoccus xibeiensis | reverse complement strand
GCGCGTCCTGGCCCACCAGGTCCGCCACCACCAGCGGCTCCCCGTCCAGCGCGAAGAAGTCCACCCGGAAGTCGTACAGCCGGCTCAGCCCCTCCGTGCCCGACAGCCCGGAGACCCCCAAGGCCTCGGGGCCGAGGGCTGCTATCTGCAGGGAAAACGCGGGTGCATTCTGTCGGGACATGTCTCCCCCTCTTCCGCCGGTGAGCCTTCACCGGGGCCGGGAACAAGAGCGAAATCCTACTACACCCGCCGTACGCGGACACGTGCTCTCCCCGGAAAGACCCTCTCGGGGCCCGAGGACACGGTGTAGGGGCATCGTCGCGGCGTCCGGGCGCTCACGGCGCGGCCCATCGGTCCGCGGGGCCGGGCGGTGTCCGTCTCCCAACCCCGTGGGTGTGGCGCCGCCTCACACGCTCAGGGGCGCTGGCACAGGAAGACGTCGTCGAGGGCGCCGTCGTCGTCGATGGGACGCTGGAGGGTGTCGACGCGGAAGCCGGCCTCGGAGAGCACGCGCCGCCAGGTCTCGCGAGGGAAGAGACCCTCGATGTGCCGGTCATGGACGGCCCGGACGGTGTCGCCCTCGCGCAGGAGGAAGGCGTACTCGGTGACGGTGGTGGTGTCCTCGGGGTGCGGGTCCCAGGACCAGATGAGGCCGCGGACGGCGCGGTGGCCCTGGTCCGCGGAGAGCATCTCCGAGGCATCCTCGAAGGTCTCCCGGTAGCAATCCGGCGCGAAGATGGCGGCGCCGCCGGGCCGGGTGTGGACGAAGGCCGTCCGTGCGGCGGCGAGCAGGTCCTCCTCGGTCAGCATGTACGTGATGGCGTCGTGGACGAGCACCACGTCGAACGTGCGTCCCAGGCGGAGCGTGCGCAGGTCCGCGAGGACGTGCTCGCAGTCGGGGTTCTGCGCGCGGCTCAGCGCCAGCATGTCCTCGGACAGGTCCGAGAGGGTGCAGGTGAAGCGACGCTTCAGGTGGAGCGCGTTGTTGCCAGCGCCCGCGCCGAGCTCCAGCAGGGTCTGCGGCCGCGGAGTCACCACGCGCTCGAACGCCGCCTGGTAACATCGGGCCTCGTCTTCATGGTCCTCAGGCGGATCGACCAGGAGGTACCAGGGAACGAGCTCGCCGTAGAGGAGGGAGTGCATGCGGGGTAGTTCTAGCACCCTCCACGGAACGGCCGACGCTCAACTCTCCCACCAGCTCCGCTGACAGATTGAGGAAAAGACATGATACCCGGTCGCCGTCTTGAAGTAGCGCAGGAGGAAGTACTGCGCCGAGCGCAATGACTCATGCTCCTGGAGCAGTGTCGAAACCTCGGCTGCACTCATGAACTGCTCGGAGAGCATGTAGAACCCTGGCAACGCGCGCTTGAATAGCGCACCATCGCGCAGTTCCGAAACGAGTTGCTGTGGCTCCAATGGCGTATAGGTAGCCGACCAACTCCGGCCGTGTGCACAAGCAGAGGCGCCGCACGCCGCGACATAGTCACACATGAACCGCTCGAGCCATTCCCCTTCAGCCATTCCTCCGGACTCGAGAAATGGAATCTGCGAATCGGTCTCGACTGCCAGGCAAGTCCCTCTGCTCTCCGTCCAGAAACAAAGGTAGATATCAGCGCGAATCGACAGGACATCGCAAGACACCGAAAACCCCTCCCAGCCGATGGAGGCCTCCAGCGCCTCCTCGTCACTCTTCACTCGCTGTTGTCTGCCCCACTCGGACTCAAGTGCGCCGGAGTCGGCATTTCTGACAAGTCGAAACAACTCACGCGGCCTGAAGCGATGCGTCTCTCGGAGCGCCCGACTTTGACTGAGAGCCTGCCCAACCGACTGCTTCACGGGCGACAACTGAAACCAACGAGGTGTACTCACGCAACCCCTCCCAAGCTCCGAAGCTCATCAGAACCCGACAAAGACGATCTCAAATCCAGCATCCCTCAGCGTCTCCAGCTTCCTGTCGTTCCGCTTCGAGTCAGGCACCTTATAGGAGACCTTGAATCCCCTCTCCAGAAGAGCCTTGTTGTTCAACATCTGGTCAGAGCCGTATGGGCTGTCCTGATTCTTGCATTCGGTGGAATTGTTTCGGGCCGACGCATGATCAAGCTCTCGCGACGCCCCGCACTTGATACAAACCGCCCGAACATAGTGAGAATCCCCCTTCATCTTGGCAGCCTTCTCCCTGGGCGTCACACCGCGGGAAATCTGCCTGCCATGGGTAATATGGCCCGCCGCGATGTTGTGCTCGACAGCAGCAACTTCGAATGGGTCATTACCTGCCTCCTTCATCTTTTCCACCCGCCTCAGTGGGTGCGCTTCGTCAGGGGCAACTTCAGGGAAATAAATGCGCTCGGCGTGTTCTCCTGGCGGGCACTTCTCCTCGGCCACTGGACTGGCAAAGGGCAAGTCTCCTCCACCCTGTATCTTCAGGACCTTGCCTGCCTTCAGTTTCGCCATGGAGCTCTCCTGAAATGGATGTGCCGTCAGACTGAACAGAACGCGAGTAGATACCTATCGACTGTCATCAAGAGTGATGGTCTTCCCAAAGAACCGGACCCTGCCTGACTTCTCAATCTGGATGGCCACTCTGCCATTCACGGCAATCGTGAACTTGTCGGCCTTCAGGTCGAAGGTCTTCGCCATCAAAGCGGCGTTGCCGTCGACGACTTCATAGGACTTCGCCCCCACTTCCACTTTGACGTCCTTGCCGGTGACGAGTGAGGCGGAGCCTTCGCCATCGACCCATGAATTGCCCCCAGTCTTGATACTCGCGTCTCCGACCACGGACTCCTGCCCCGACCCGGCCACTGCCACCCAGTACGCACCACCTACCGTCAGCGCACGTGCAGCCCCGGTGGCCTCGTTGTAGGCCAGGGCCACGTTGACGCTGTAGCCGCCGCCGATGGTGGTCGCCTTCGCCGCGCCCACGCTCTCCATGGTCCCCTGCGCCACCAGCACGGTGATGTTCTTGCCCACCGTCATCGCCTGGTTGCCCTC
>NZ_JAJVKV010000041.1 GCF_024198175.1 Pyxidicoccus xibeiensis | reverse complement strand
TGCAGACGGCGGTGCGGCGTGCCAGCTCCTGGGCCAGCTCCAAATCCGCCTCGTCGTAGTAGCGCCTGGGGACTTCGCAGACGAGGGTGATGACGCCCAGCGTCTTGCCGCGTGCGATGAGCGGCACATGCATGGCGGTCTTCGTACCCAGCGACCGCATCAGCTCCACATACTCCGGACCATGGCTGTGCTCGGCGAGAACGGCGGGGCTGACTTCCCTGCGCAGCACGGGCTGGCCCGTCCTCAAGGCGCGGATGATGCCGGGCGGTGAGTTCCAGTCGACCGGGTACTTCTCCTGAATCCTCCGGAGGCGGGCTTCCTTCTCCGGGTCCGCATGGGTGATGGGAAGCATGCGGATGCGGTCTTCTTCCTCGAAGAGGGTGAACATGCACCAGTCGGCGAGGAAGGGGACCACCAGACGGGCAGTGCGGCTGAGGATGAGCTCCACGTCGAGCGACTCGGCCAGCACCAGGCCGGAGTCGGCGAGGAAGCGCACGGCGGCCTCGGCGCGGCGGCGCTCCTGGACTTCCACCTTGAGCTGCTCGAAGAGCTGGCTGTTCTCCAGGGAGATGGCCAGCTGGGAGGAGAGGGCGCGCAGCACACCGACGCGCTCGGGAGTGAAGGCGCGGGTGGCCAGCTCGTTCTCCAGGTAGAGCACGCCGACGGTGCGGGCCTGACGCTGGATGGGGACGGCGAGGGCGGACTTGATGGAGCGGCGCACCACGCAGGGGTCGGCGACGAAGCGGCCCTGGTGGGCGGCGTCGGCCAGCACGAGCGTCTCGCCCGTCGCACTGGCGTGCTCCACGACCGAGCCGGGAACGGTGCTCGCGGAGGTCAGCGGGGTGTGCTCCAGGCTGACGGGCTCGGAGACGGCGCCCTCGGCGCGCACCACGAGGGTGCCCGCCTCGTTGAGCACCAGCGCGCCGCGCGTGGCACCGGCGGCCTCCAGACAGACGGCCATCAGCTTCTCCATCAGCCGGTCCAGCACCACCTCGCCCACCAGCGTCTCCGACGCCTTGAGCAGGCTGAGCAGGTCCAGAGACGCATCCGGCACACTGGACGGCATGCCCGTGGAGGCAGGCTCGCTCCAGGTCCTGCCGCCAGCGGACTTGAGGTCGGGAAACTCCTCCTCCAGCAGGGACACCTTGGCCCACGCGCCCCAGCGCGCATACGTCTCCAGCGCGGAGCGCAGGTGCAGGGCGGCGAAGCGCTTGCGGCCCAGCGAGTGGTAGAAGCGCCCGGCCAGCTCGTGCGCCAGGGCCTCGTCCTGGAGGAAGCCCTCTGCGTGAGCGCCCTCGATGGCGCTGTCATAGAGGGTCATGGCGTCCAGGGGGCGCGCCTCGAGGCGGGCGACCTCCGCGGCGACGAGCTGGTGCTTGTGGCGGAAGTTCTCCGGACAGCTCTCCGCCCACGCGGCGAGCTGCTGCTGGTTGGCGGCGATGCGGGCCATGGCGTCGGCCCGCTCCTCGGAAGTCGTGCCTCCACGTGCCGCCAGCGTCAGCGAGGTCGCGAAGTTGAAGTCGACCACGCGGTAGGAGCCCTGGGTGAAGGGCGCGAAGGGCTCGGTCTGCCGGGACATCCTCAACGCTTCGTCGAAGTCGCCCAGCAGGTACGCGACCAGGACGCGCAGCATCCCGTGGGTGAAGCGGTAGAGGGGGGCCAGCCGTCCCGAGTCGACGACGGCCTTCTCGTCGAAGTCGTCGTCGTCGAAGCGTGCATGCTGGTGGGTGCGGCCCTGGAGGGCGCGGATGGCCTGCCGGAAGAAGACCACCGAGTCCCGCAGGGACGGCACGCCGGACTTGCGGGAGAAGGCAAGGCAGGAGTCGAGGGTGCCGAGCACGCGGGCCAGCTCGGCCCCCATCGAGAACTCGGTGCTCATGAGGATGGACAGCGTGAAGCCCCCGAACTGCAGGTCTCCTCCGGCGATTCCCGCCGCCATGCCCCGGCGGGCCAGCAGCAGGCTGGTGCGCAGCGGAGCCCGCCAGTGGTTGAGCTGGAGCAGGGAGATGATGGCCCTGCACTCCTGGCGCGGGTCTGCCTGCCGCCGCGCCAGCTCCGCCGCCATGGTGGCGAAGGCATGGCCGGTGGTGACGTCCCCACCGCGCACGGACACCATCATCGCGTGACACGAGTACACCACGGGCGCCCAGGGCGAGTTGCCGTGCTTCAGCGTGAGGTTGAGGGCGCGCGTGTTGATGAGCGCGAAGAGGACCGGGTCGATGAAGAAGGCCGCGTTGTCCAGCTCGGACAGCAGCCGCACGCAGGCGAGCTGCTCGGGGTCCTCCATCCTGGGCGCCGTCAGCAGCTCCGCCGGCGTGCGGCCCCGCAGGTTCACCGGCACCTCGGCCAGCTCGGCCGCGAGCGCCGGGGCGAAGTCCTGCTCCGGCAGCTCCATCCGCAGCAGCCGCATCCCCTCGCGCCCCCACTGGAGCCCCTCCAGGTGGCTTCCCTTCAAGGTGTGGGCGAGGACCTGCAGGCAGTACAGGCCCACCTTCTCCAGGTGCGAGGGCGCGTGCTCCAGGGCGGTCCGCACCAGCTCCCCGGCCAGCCCGGGGTCTCCCGAGAAGTAGGCGCACTCCGCCGCTTCCTGGTGCAGGCGGAACACCTGCTCGCGGCGCTCGGGCCACTGCGCGCGGGGTACGAGCGCGACGCCGCGCAGCAGGTACACCAGCGCCGCGCCGAAGGCCGACGCCGCCTTGGCCTTGAGGCCCGCGCGCAGGTGGAGCTCCGCCAGCTCCAGGCCCTCCACCTCGCCTCCCGGCTGGGGCAGGCCCAGGTGCAGGTGGTCCACCACCGCGAAGAGGCGCTCCTCGACTTCCGCCGCGGTAGCGCCCTGGAGCAGCCGGCGCGCCGCCTCGTAGTGGAGGTCTCGTCGCTCGTCCTCGGTGAGCAGCGAGTACGCGGCCTGCCGGACGCGGTCGTGCGCGAAGCGGTAGATGGCGTCCTGTCCCGAGGGCGTGCCATTGCCGCGAGGCGCGCGCGCGCCGTCCTGCTCCGGCAGGAGCAGCCCCTCGCGCAGCAGGCTCCACACCGCCGGGGCCGCGCCCCCCTCGGCTTCTCCTCCCACCAGCGCGGACAGCAGCCCCAGCTCCACGCGGTCTCCCAGGCACGCGGCGACCTTCAGCGCGTACTGGGCCCGTTCGGGAAGGCGGCGGATGGTGGCCATCATCAGCTCCACCACGTTCTCCGTCACCTCCACCTTCTCCAGGCGGGCCAGCTCCCAGCGCCACGTGCCGCTGTCGAGGTCGAAGACGAGCAGGCCGGACTGGTGCAGGAGCCGGAGGAAGCGGGTGATGAAGAGGGGGTTGCCCGCCGTCTTGCGCAGCACGAGCTCGGCCAGCGGGCGCGCGCGCTCGGGCCCACCGCGGAAGGTGTCCTCGCAGAGCGCGGTGATGGCGGGCAGCTCCAGCGCGGCCAGCTCCAGCGTCTCCAGGGGCATGGCCCGTGCCTCGCGAAGCACCTCCAGCAGCAGCGTGAGCGGATGGCCCGGGCCGACCTTCCGGGGCCGGTACGCGCCCACCAGCAGGACGTGGTGCGAGTCCGGGTCCATGGCCAGCGCCTTCAACAGCTGGAGCGAGCCCGGGTCGGCCCACTGCAGGTCGTCCAGGAAGAGCACCAGCGGGTGCTCGGCGGACGCGAGCGCCTGGACGAAGGCCTGGAAGACGAAGTGGAGGCGTCCCGATGTGCCCACCGGCTCCAGCCGGAGGGGCGCCGGCTGCGGGCCCAGCAGCTCCTCCAGCTCCGGCACGATGTCGCCGATGACGCGGCTGTTGGGCCCCAGCGCCTTCAGCAGCCGGCGCCGCCAGGCGTCGCGGACCTCGGGAGGTTGCGCCCGCAGCCCGGGGATGAGGTCGCGGAAGGCTTCCTTGAAGGCGGCGTAGGGCACGTTGCCCTGGAGCTGGTTGAACTTCCCGCCGAGGAAGAGCTCTCCGGGCGCGGCGCGGCGGCGCAGCTGCTGGACGAGGGCGGACTTGCCGATGCCCGCCTCACCCACCAGCAGCACGCCCTCGCTGGCGCCCCTGCGCACCCGCTCCAGGGCCTCGCGCAGCCGCAGCAGCTCACGCTCCCGCCCGTAGAGCTTGTCCGGAAACGACAGCTGCCGCGCCAGGTCCACCCGCCCCAGCTCGAACGAGCCCATGGCCCCGGACGCCTGCCGGCGCCGCGCTTCCAAGAGGTCCGCCAGCAGCG
>NZ_JAJVKV010000040.1 GCF_024198175.1 Pyxidicoccus xibeiensis | reverse complement strand
GCATGAGTCGTCCCATCGACCACCGCGCCGACCTCTACTCCCTGGGCGCCACCTTCTATGAGCTGCTCACCGGCCTGCCGCCCTTCGTCTCCATGGACCCGGCCGAGCTGGTGCATGCCCACCTGGCCCGGCCTCCAGTCCCTCCGGCCTTCGCCAACCCCGCCGTGCCCAAGCTGCTCTCCGACGTCGTCCTCAAGCTGCTGGCGAAGATGCCGGAGGAGCGCTACCAGAGCGCCGAGGCGCTGCTGGCGGACCTCTTGGAAGCGCGGCGCCGGCAGGCGTCCGGGGCCATGGGCTCGTTCGAGCTGGGGCGGGTGGACCTGGCGCGGCAGCTGTCGTTTCCGGACAAGCTCTACGGGCGGGAGCGCGAGCTGCTGCGGCTGCGCGAGGCCCTGGAGCGGGTGCGCAGGGGCGCCAGCGAGGGCGTGCTGCTGGTGGGCGAGGCGGGCATCGGCAAGTCCGCCCTCGTCCGGCAGTTGCACCGCCGCGCGGCGCCGGGCGACCAGGTGTTGTGCGGGAAGTTCAACCAGCTCCAGGGCAACGTGCCGTACGCCGCCTTCGTGGAGGCCTTCCAGGGGCTGCTCGCCCGGGTGCGGGAGCAGCCCCCGGAGGTCCGAGACACCTGGCGGCGCGGCCTGCTGTCGGCCCTGGGAAGCGGTGGCCACGTCCTCGGTGAGGTGCTCCCGGAGCTGGAGGAGCTGCTGGGCCCGCAGCCCGTGCAACCCGAGCTGGGCCCGGTGGAGGCCGCGGCCCGCTTCCACCTGCTCATCCAGGCCTTCGTCCAGGCGCTCGCATCCGCCGAGCACCCATTGGTGCTCTTCCTGGACGACCTGCAGTGGGCCGACCCGGGCTCGCTCCAGTTGTTGAAATCGCTGACCACGGACCCGGACTCGCACCACGTCCTGCTGGTGGGCGCCTACCGGCCCCGGGAGGTCGACCCCACCCATCCCCTGTCGCATTGGATTGCGTCCCTGCGCGAGACGGAGTCGATGCCCTTCCGGACGCTCGAGCTCGCGCCGCTGGAGCTGTCCGCCGTCACCGCGCTGTGCGCCGACACCTTCCGCTGCGGCGACGAGCGCGCGCGCCCGCTGGCGGACCTCGTGCTGCGCAAGACGGCGGGCAACCCCCTCTTCATCACCCGGCTGTTGCGACTGCTGCACCAGACCGGCCTGCTCGTGTTCGACCTCGACAGCGGCGCGTGGCGCTGGGAGCTGGACGCGCTGGAGCACGTGGAGGCCACGGAGAACGTGGTGGAGCTGATGATGGCCACCATCCGCCGCCTACCCGGCGAGGCGCAGCGGGCCTTGAAGGTGGCCGCATGCCTGGGAGACCGCGTGGAGCTGTGGCTGCTGTCCGCCCTGGTGGGTGGAGAGACGGAGGACGGCGCGGCCTCCGCGCTCTGGAGCCTGCTCCGGGAGCGGCTGCTGCTCCCGGAGGGAAACGAGGCCCGGCACCCGCGCGGCGACGCCCTGTCGAGCGGGAGCCTCCAGGAGCGGGGCGCCACGTACCGCTTCGCGCACGACCGCGTCCGGCAGGCGGCGTACTCGCTGCTGTCCGAGGACGAGCGGCGCCGCATCCACCACGAGGCGGGCCGCAGGCTGCTCCAGGGCGCCACCGCGGCGGAAGTCGAGGAGCGGCTCTTCGAGGTGGTGGACCACCTGCACCTGGGCCTGGCGCGGCCCGGCGGACGGGTGGAGGGACAGGACCTGGTGGAGCTCCACCTGCGCGCGGGCCTCAAGGCCAAGGCGGCGTCGGCCTTCGGCGCGGCGCTGGTGTACCTGCTGCGCGGCATCGCGCTGCTTCCCCAGGCGCACTGGCCAGCGCATCGTGAGCAGGTGTTCCACCTGCACCAGGCCGCGGCCGAGTGCGCCTACTTCTCGGGGGACCCCGGGCTGGCCGGAGAGCTGGTGCGGACCGCCCTGGAGTACGCCAGCTCCCGCATGGAGAAGGTGGACCTGCACTGCCTGCAGGTCCTGGCCCATGCCCTCCACGGGAACTTCACGGAGGGCTTCCGCTCGGGGTTCGCGGCGCTGCGGCTGTTCGGCATGGAGCTGCCGGAGCAGGACCTGGGCGCCGCCGTCGCCGCCGAGCTGGCCCAGGTGCAGGTGAACCTGCGGGGCCGCACGCCGGAGGAGCTGCTGGACGCACCCTGGATGGAGGACCCGGAGGAGCGCGCCTGCGTGCGACTGCTGGCCGAGCTGGACAACGTGGCTTACCTGATGCACCCGGAGTTCTTCGCGCTCATCAACACGCGGGCCCTCAACCTCACGCTGAAGGACGGCAACTCGCACTGGGCACCCGTGGCGTACGGGGGCCACGCGATGCTGCTGTCGCTGAGCCAGGGAGACGTCGCGTCCGGCCACGCCTTCGCCACCCTGGCCGTGGCGCTGGCCCGGCGGCTGGGGGACCCACGCCAGGAGTGCCGGGCCCTCACCACGCTGCTCCACCTCCACCACTGGAGGGCGCCGCTGCGCGCGAACCTGCCGCTGGTGCGCCGCGCGGTCGCCCTGGGAATGGAGGGAGGGGACCTGCACTTCGCGAGCTATGCCCTCATCTGCGGCACCTCCACGGAGTTCGCGATGGGCGTGGAGCTCGGGCGGGTGCTGGCCTCCGTCGACACCTGTCTCGCCTTCTTCCGCAAGTGCGGCGAGCTGCCCATGCGGGACACGGTGCTGCTCTTCCGGCAGGCCGTCCGCGCCCTCCAGGGCCGCACCCACCAGCACGCGCGCTTCGACGACGACGACTTCGACGAGCAGTCCTTCCTCGGCTCGGGACAGCTGGCGCAGCTCAACCGCTGCGTCCACGCCATGCTCCGGCTGGAGGTCGCCTACCTGCTGGGAGACTTCGCCGAGGCCGTGCGGATGTCAGAGGAAGCGGTCCCCTATATCGTCCACCTCCAGGGCTCCCACCGGATGCCCGAGTACACCTGCCTGAGCTCGCTGGCGTGGATGGCGCAGGCCGGTGCCACGCCCGAGGCGCGGGCCGAAGCCCTGGCCCACGTCGCCGCCAACCAGCAACAGCTCACCGCGTGGGCGGAGAGCTGCCCGGAGAACTTCCGCCACAAGCACCAGCTCGTCGCCGCGGAGGTCGCCCGCCTCGAGGACCGGCCCCTGGATGCCATGGCCCTCTATGACAGCGCCATCGACGGTGCCCACGCCGAGGGCTTCCTCCAGGACGAGGCCCTGTCGCACGAGCTGGCCGGGCGCTTCTACCGCACGCTGGGCCGCGAGCGCTTCGCCACCCTGCACCTGCGCTCCGCGCTGGAGACGTATGCGCGCTGGGGCGCGTGGGCCAAGGTGTCCCTGCTGGAAGAGGAGTTCCCCGACCTCAAGCCCGTAGGCGGCAGGGCCTGGAGCGAGCCCGCCACCACGGCGGTGAGCGGCACGTCGCCGGACGCTTCGCTGGACCTGCTCAGCCTGCTCAAGGCGTCTGAGACGCTGGTGGGCGAGGTGGTGCTGGACCGGCTGATGGAGAAGCTGATGGCCGTCTGTCTGGAGGCCGCCGGTGCCACGCGCGGCGCGCTGGTGCTGGATGAAGCGGGCAGCCTCGTGGTGCGCGCCGAGGGGCGCGTCTCCGAGCACGTCAACCTGGAGCACACCCCGCTGGCGGCTTCCACCGAGGTGCCCGGCTCCCTGGTGGAGCACGCCTGGCGGACGCGAGAGACGCTGGTCCTGGGTGACGCCGCTCACCAGGGCCGCTTCGTCGCCGACCCCTGTGTCGTGCGCCGCTCCATCAAGTCCGCCCTCGCCGTCCCCATCCAGCGTCAGGCCCGCACCGTCGGCGTGCTCTACCTGGAGAACGAGCTGGCCACCCGCGCCTTCACTCCCGAGCGCGTCGGTGTGCTGCGCGCCCTCTCCTCCCAGCTGGCCATCTCCCTGGAGAACAGCCAGCTCTTCGAGCAGCTCAAGGTGGAGGTCAACGAGCGCCGCCGCGCCGAGGCCGCCGTGCGCTTCCTCGCCGACTCCGGCCTGGTGCTGGCCGAGTCGCTCGACGTGGAGCTCATCTTCAGCCGCGCCGCCCGCCTGGTGGTCCCCTTCCTCGCCGACTGGTGCATGTTCACCCTGCCCGAGGACGGCGACCGCATCCGCACGCTTCCCATCACCCATGCGGACCCGGAGAAGGAGGCCCACCTCCGGAGGCTTCAGGAGAAGTACCCGGTCGACTGGAACTCACCGCCTGGCCTCATCCGCGCCCTGAGGACGGGCCAGCCCGTGCTGCACAGCGAGGTGGTCCCCGACATGCTCGCCGAGCACGGGCACGGCCCGGAGTTCGTGGAGGAGTTCCAGGTGATGGGGCTGAAGTCGGCCATGCACGTGCCGCTCATCGCACGCGGCAAGACGCTGGGCGTCATCACCCTCGTCTGCGAAGTCCCCAGGCGCTACTACGACGAGGCGGATTTGGAGCTGGCCCAGGAGCTGGCACGCCGCACCGCCGTCTGCA
>NZ_JAJVKV010000039.1 GCF_024198175.1 Pyxidicoccus xibeiensis | reverse complement strand
CGGTGGGGGACTCGAAGAGGGCTCGCAGGGGCAGCGTTGCACCCAGCGCGGCCTGCAGGCGCGAGACGACCTGGGTGGCCAGCAGCGAGTGGCCGCCCAGCTCGAAGAAGCTGTCGGTGGCTCCCACCCGGCCCACGCCGAGCACCTGGGCGAAGAGGCCGGCCAGCTGCTCCTCGGTCTGCGTCCTGGGCGCGACGTACTGGCGCGCGGGGGCCGTCTGCTCCGGAGCGGGCAGGGCCTTGCGGTCCACCTTGCCGTTGGGCGTCAGGGGGAAGGCGTCCAGCGCCATGACGAGCGAGGGCACCATGTGCTCGGGCAGGTGTTCGCGCAGGAAGCCGCGCAGGGCCGTGGTGTCCACCGCCATGCTGGAGGAGGGCACCACGTAGGCCACCAGGCGCCCGTCGCCGGAGGCGTCCCGGTGGACGCTGGCCACCGCCTGCTGGACGGACGGGTGGCGCGAAAGCACCGCCTCGACTTCGCCCAGCTCGATTCGGAAGCCGCGCACCTTCACCTGGAAGTCGGTGCGGCCCAGGAAGTCCAGCGTGCCGTCGGCACGCCACCGCGCCAGGTCGCCGGTGCGGTACATGCGCGCGCCCACCACGCCCGAGAAGGCGTCGGGCACGAAGCGCTCCGCCGTCAGGTCGGAGCGGCCGAGGTAGCCACGCACCACGCCGTCTCCGGCGATGAACAGCTCTCCGGGGGCGCTCGTGGGCACCGGCTGTCCCGACGCGTCCAGCACGTACAGCCGCGTATTGGCGATGGGCGCGCCGATGGAGATGGTGGCGGCGTGCGCGTCGCTGTTGCCCACGGAGTGGGTGGAGGACCAGACGGTGGTCTCCGTCGGGCCGTACATGTTGGTGAGGGTGGCGGAGGGCAGCGCGGCGCGCAGCTGCGCGGCCAGAGGGCCGGCCAGCGCTTCACCACCGACGAGCAGGTGGCGCAGCGAGCCGAGGGCCGGCACCGACTCCGGTGAGAGCACCATGCCCCGGGCGAAGGCGGGCGTGCACTGCAGGTGCGTCACCGCATGGCGGCGCAGCACCTCGGACAGAGGAAGGGCCTTGCCCTCGCGGGTGGCGGCGCGCTCGTCGTGCAGCACCACGTGGTAGCCACGCGCCAGCGTCCACAGCAGCTCCAGCACGGAGATGTCGAAGGAGATGCTGGTGACGGCCAGCCACGTGCCGGGCGTGGACGTGCCCAGCAGCGTGTCCATGGCGCCAAAGAAGTTGGCCGCCGTGCGGTGCGGCACCATGACGCCCTTGGGACGTCCCGTGCTTCCCGACGTGTAGATGACGTAGGCGAGGTGGTCGGCCTGCGCGGCCCCGGGGGCGCGGGCTTCCTCACCCGTCACTTCGTCGATGAGCAGCACCTGCACGCCCGTGGTGGGCAGGGTGCCCAGCAGCTGGCGTGAGGTGAGGAGGACGGACGCTCCCGAGTCCAGGAGCATCCACGCCAGGCGCTCGGCGGGGTAGTCCGGGTCCAGCGGGAGGTAGGCGCCGCCCGCGTGGAGGATGGCCAGCATGCCGGCCACCATGTCTGCCGAGCGCTCCAGCGAGAGGCCCACGGGCGCGTCCGGACGCACGCCGAGCTGCTGGAGGCGCGCGGACAGGCGGAGCACGCGCTGGTGCAACTGGCGGTAGGTGAGCTGCTCGTCGCCGAAGGAGAGGGCGGTGGCGTCCGGAGTCCGGGCGACCTGCGCCTCGAACTGCTGATGCAGGCAGGCCGAGTCGTAGGTGCGTCCCGTGTCATTCCACGCGCGCAGCACCTGCTGCCGCTCGTCTCCGGTCAGCAGGGAGACGGTGCCCAGGCGCTGCTCGGGCCGGGCCAGCAGCGCTTCCAGGGCCACGGCCCAGTGGCGCAGCAGGCGCTCGGGGGCGGCGGCCTCGAAGCGGGCCGCGTCGAAGAGCAGCCGCAGCTCCAGCGCGGCGCCGGGGATGACGTACGCCTCCAGCGCCGTGTCCGCCTGCTCCATGGCGCTGAAGTCGCGGATGCCCAGCTCCGCGCCCGCCGAGTCCACCGCCGCGTCGACGGGGTAGTTCTCCACGATGAAGAGCGACTCGAAGAGCGGCGTGCCTCGGGGCACGTCACTCCAGCCCTGCAGCCGCACCAGCGGCGTGTGCTCGTACTGGCGCAGCTCCGACTGCTGCTCCTGCAGCCGCTTCATCCACGCCAGCACCGGCGCGTCCTCATCCACCTGGATGCGCACCGGCAGCGTGTTGATGAAGAGGCCCAGCGCCCGGTCGATGCCGGGCAGCGCGGCGGAGCGGCCCGAGCCGGTGGCGCCGAAGAGGATGTCCCGCTCACCGGTGCTGCGCGAGAGCACCAGGGCCCAGGCGGCCTGCACCACGGAGTTGAGCGTCAGCCCGTGCTGGCGGATGAAGCCCTGCAGCGCGGTGGTGACGTCCGGGCTCAGGTGGGCGCGCAGGTGCTTGCGCTGGAGCGCGGCCCCGGGCGACTTCGGCAGCGCGCCGGGCAGCGGCGTGGGCGCGGTGAAGCCACGCAGCGCCTTGCGCCAGAAGGACTCGGCCGCGTCCAGGGGCTGCTGCCGCAGCCAGGCGATGTGCTCGCGGAAGGCGGGCGCGTCCGTGCGGGCCGAGGGCAGCCGGCCAGCGCGCACCGACTCGTAGGTGGTGAAGAGCTCCTGGAAGAGCAGGCCGAGGCTCCAGCCGTCCAGCACCAGGTGGTGCAGCGTCCAGATGACGCGGTAGGCGCGCTCGTCCAGGCGCACCACCGTCAGGCGCAGCAGCGGCGGGGTGCGCAGGTCGAAGCCGCGCGCGCGGTCCTCGTCCAGCAGGGCCTGGAAGCGGGACTGCTGCTCGGCCTCGGGGACGGCTCGCCAGTCGAGCGCGCTCCAGGGCAGCGTCGCGCTGGCGTGCACCTGCTGCAGCGGCTCCTTCACGCCCTCGGCGAGGAAGGCGGTGCGCAGCATGGGCTGGCGCTGGATGACGACTTCCCACGTGCGGCGGAAGGCCGCGAGGTCCACCGTGCCGCCGAAGGTCCACGTCAGCTGCGTGACGTAGACGCCCGAGGCGGGCGCCAGCAGCGTGTGGAAGAGCATGCCCTGCTGCAGCGGCGAGAGCGGATAGAGGTCCTCCACCGGCGTGCCCGCGGGCAGCAGCCGGTCCAGCGTGGCCTGCTCCAGCCGGGCCAGCGGGAAGTCCGTCGGCGTGTAGCGGAACGCATCCTCGGTGGCGCGGGTGGAGATGAGGGCCCGCAGGGCGCCCAGGAAGCGGTCGGCGAGGGACTGGATGGTCTCCGCCCGGTGCGCCGCCTGGCTGTACGTCCACGTCAGCGTCAGCTTGCCCTCGAAGACGTAGCCGTTGACCTCCAGCAGGTGCGAGAGCGGCGCCTCCGGAGCGCGCAGCGCGCCCAGGGGCTCGCGCGTGGCGCTGAAGGGCAGCTCCACGTCGCCCGACGGCGCCTGGTTGAACTGGCCCAGGTAGTTGAAGAGCACCTGCGCCCGGGGCAGGGCGTGGAGGGCCTTTGCCTGTTCCCCTTCCGTCAGGTGGCGCAGCAGGCCGTAGCCCAGGCCGCGCCGGGGCAGGTGGCGCAGCGTGTCTCGCACCGTGCGCAGCCGGTCTCCCAGGCTGGAGCCACCCGAGACGTCCAGCGTCACGGGGTAGAGCGTGGTGAGCCAGCCCACCGTGCGCGACAGGTCCACGTCGTCGAAGAGCGCTTCGCGGCCGTGGCCTTCCAGCTCCACGCGCAGCTTCGACTGTCCCGTCCACTGCGTGAGGCTCTCGGCCAGCGCCGTCAGCAGCACGTCGTTGATGTGAGCGCGCCACGCGGCGGGCGTCTCCTGCAGCAGCAGGCGCGTCTCCTCCACGTCGAGGGAGACTTCCACCACGCGCGAGGAGGCCACGGACGTCTCACCGCCGGGCCCATCCACGGGCAGGGCGGGCACGGGGACCTGGCCCTGCTCCAGCCAGTAGGGCAGCTCGCTGGCGACGTCCTCGGCATTCGCGAAGGTGGCCAGGCGCGAGGCCCACGTCTTGAGGGAGGTGGACTTGGGCGGCAGGGCCACGGGACGGCCCTGGCTCAGCTGCACGTAGGCAGTGCCGAGGTCTTCCAGCAACGTGCGCCACGAGACGCCGTCCACCGCGAGGTGGTGCACGGCCAGCAGCAGCTTCTGCTCGCGCTCGGGACCGAAGTCGAAGAGGGCGGCGCGCAGCAGCAGGCCTTCGTCCAGCTCCAGGCTGGCGTGCAGCCTCGTGGCTTCGGCTTCCAGCGCCTTGGGCTGCTCGGCCTCGGGCGTCGAGGAGAGATTCACTCGCTCCAGACGCACGGGGGCCTCGAGGCCCGCGAGGTGCTGCTGCCAGGTGCCGTCCTGCTGGCGCGTGAAGCGCAGCCGGAGCGCGTCGTGGTGCGCGAGGACGGCCTGCAGCGCCTTCTCCAGGCTCGCGACGTCCACCTTCTCGCTCGCGGCCAGCAGGAAGGCCTGGTTGAAGTGGTGAGGCTGGGGAAGGTTGCGCTCGAAGAAGTCGCGCTGGATGGGCGTCAGCGTCACCTCGCCCAGCACCAGGCCCTGCTCGGCCTGCAGCGTGCCCTGCTGCTTCGCCACGCGGGCCAGGGCTTCCAGCGTCTGGTGCTGGAAGAGCTGGTTGGCCGCCAGGTGCAGCCCGGCCTGACGCGCGCGAGAGACGACCTGGATGGCGAGGATGGAGTCGCCGCCCAGCTCGAAGAAGTTGTCGTGCAGGCTGATGCGGGGCACGCCCAGCAGCTGCGCCCAGATGGCGGCCAGCGCCTTCTCCCGCGGCGTGCGTGGCTCGACGTAGTCGCCGGCCTCGCGGGGCTTCGCGTCCGGAGCGGGGAGGGCCTTGCGGTCCACCTTGCCGCTGGGAGACAGCGGGAGGGCGGGCAGCACCACGAAGGCCGAGGGCACCATGAACTCGGGCAGCCGCTCCGCCAGCGAGGAACGCAGGGCCTTGGTGTCCAGCTCGACGGACGCGGCGGACGCCTGCGCGACGCCCGCGTGAGGGGCCGGCGCGGTAGAAGTGGCGGGCGCCTGCGCGACGCTCGCGGCCTGGGCCTCCGACTCGGCGGAAGCGGTGGGCACGAGGTAGGCCACGAGCCGGGCACCACCGGGGCCGTCCTCGCGCACCACCACCACGGTGTCGGCCACGCCCGGGGACGAGCGGAGCGCGGCTTCGATTTCGCCCAGCTCGATGCGGAAGCCGCGCAGCTTCACCTGGAAGTCGGCGCGGCCCAGGTACTCCACCGTGCCATCAGGCAGCCAGCGTGCGAGGTCTCCGGTGCGGTAGAGGCGCGCGCCGGGCGTGTCGCTGAAGGCGTCTGGGATGAAGCGCTCAGCGGTCAGCTGGGGCCGGTTCCAGTAGCCGCGGCCCACCTGGATGCCGCCGATGAAGAGCTCGCCGGAGACGCCCACGGGCGTCGGCTGGCCGCGCGAGTCGAGGATGTGGATGCGGGTATTGGCGACGGGGCGGCCGATGGGGACGCTGCGCAGCACTTCGCCGCGCGGGCATTCCCAGTACGTGACGTCGACGGCGGCCTCGGTGGGGCCGTAGAGGTTGTGGACCGAGGCTACCGGCAGCCGAGCGTGGGCCTTGTTGACGAGGTCAGCGGGCAGGGCTTCGCCGCTGCAGACGACGCGGCGCAGGTCCTTCAGTCCTTCCAGGCCCGGCTCCTCGACGAAGGCGCGGAGCATGGAGGGGACGAAGTGGGCGGTGGTGACGCGCTCGTCGGCCATGAGGCGCACGAGGTACGTCGGGTCCTGGTGACCGCCAGGACGGGCGAGCACCATGCGAGCGCCCGTCATGAGAGGCCAGAAGAACTCCCAGACGGAGACGTCGAAGCTGAAGGGCGTCTTCTGGAGCACCGTGTCGGCCGACGTCAGGCCGTACTGCTGCTGCATCCAGAGGAGGCGATTGACGACGCCCTGGTGGGCATTCATCGCGCCCTTGGGGCGGCCGGTGGAGCCGGAGGTGAAGATGACGTAGGCCAGGGCCTCGGGGCCGGCCA
>NZ_JAJVKV010000038.1 GCF_024198175.1 Pyxidicoccus xibeiensis | reverse complement strand
GGAAGCCACGCACCTTCACCTGGAAGTCGGTGCGGCCCAGGAACTCGAGGGTGCCGTCGGCCGTCCAGCGCACCTTGTCACCGGTGCGGTAGAGGCGTGCGCCGGGGGTGGAGGCGAAGGGGTGGGGGACGAAGCGCTCAGCGGTGAGGTCGGGGCGGTTGAGGTAGCCCCAGGCCAGACCTTCGCCACCAACGAAGAGCTCTCCGGGCACGCCGGGCGGCAGCGGCTGGAAGGCTTCATCGAGGACGTAGGTGGTGGAGTGCGGCAGCGGCCGGCCGATGGGCACCGAGCGCGGGACTTCGTCTCCGGCCTTCAGCGTATGCGTGGCGGAGAAGGTGGTGTTCTCGGTGGGGCCGTAGCCGTTGATGAGGACGGCGCCCTCACGCATGCGGGCGAGGTGCTCGCGCACGCGGTGCGCGGGCAGCACGTCACCACCGGCGAGCACCTGGCTCACGCCAGCCAGGGCTTGCGACTGGTGGGCGACCATCTGCTCGTAGAGGGCGGCGGTGAGCCAGAGCGAGGTGACGCCGTGGCGCACCAGCTCGGCGCCCAATTCTTCCAGGGAGAGGGAGTGCGCAGGTGCGAGGACGAGCTTCGCGCCGTTGAGCAGGGCACCCCAGACTTCGAGGGTGGAGGCGTCGAAGGCGACGGGGGCGGCCTGGAGCCAGACTTCCTGGGGCCCGAAGCGCATGAAGCTGTTGCTCTTCACCAGGCGCGCGACGGCGCGGTGAGGCACGCAGACGCCCTTGGGCTGGCCGGTGCTGCCTGACGTGAACATCACGTACGCCAGTGCGCTCCCGCCCGAGTGGATGGCAGGGGCGGACTCGGGCTGACGGCCAATGCGCGTGCCCTCCTCGTCCATGACGACGAGGACGCTGCCCAGGTCGGGCAGTTCATCCGCAAGGTCCGACTGGGTGAGCAGCACACCCGCGGCGGACTGCTGGAGCACGAAGGTGACGCGCTCGGTGGGCCAGCCCTTGTCCAGCGGGACGTAGGCGGCGCCGGCCTTGAGGATGGCCAGCAGGCCGACCACCAGGTCCACGGAGCGCTCCAGGCGCACCGCGACGCGGCCTCCGGCCTGCACGCCCAGCGTCTGGAGGTAGTTGGCGAGCTGGTTGGCCCGCGCATCCAGTTGTGCGTACGTGAGCTGTTCATCACCGGAGACGAGGGCGACCGCATCCGGTGTCTGCCGCGCCTGCTGCGTGAAGAGGTCGGCCAGGGAGGTGTCGCTCGGGTAGGTGCCGAGCCTTCCGCTCCACTCCGTCACCACCTGCTGGCGCTCGGCCTCGGTCAGCACCGGGAGCAGGCCGAGCTGACGCTCGGGCGCGGCGACCACTGCCTCCAGCAGCACAGCGTAGTGGCGCATGAGGCGCTGCGCCGTGCCGGCGTCGAAGAGGTCGGTGTTGTAGTTGAGGACGCCGGCGAAGCCCTCGCTGCCCTCGTCGAGCACGAGGCTGAAGTCGTACTTCGAGGTGTCGATCTCCGGCGCCAGGGCACTGAGGGTGAGCCCCGGCAGCGCCAGCTCGTTGGTGGGCGCGTTCTGCAGGGTGAGAGTCACCTGGAAGAGCGGGCTGCGGCTCAAATCACGCTGCGGCTGGAGCTCCTCGACCAACTTCTCGAAGGGGACGTCCTGGTGCTCGTAGGCAGCCAGGGTGCGCTCACGCACCTGGGCCAGCAACTCGCGGAACGACTGGCGGCTGTCGATGCGGGCGCGCAGCACCAGGGTGTTGATGAAGAAGCCGATGAGGCCTTCGGTCTCCGCCCGGTTGCGGTTGGCGATGGGCGAGCCGACGGAGACGTCGTCCTGGCCGGAGTACCGTGAGAGCAGCAGCTGGAGGGAGGCCAGCAGCACCATGAAGGGCGTGGCGCCTTCACGTCGCGCCAGTGCCTTCACGGCTTCGCTCAGCTCGCGGGACAGCGGCGCGGATACCACGGCTCCACGGTACGTCTGCACCGCCGGACGGGGACGGTCGGTGGGCAGCTCCAGGGCGTGGGACGCACCCGCCAGCTGCTGCCGCCACCAGCCCAGCTCCTGCTCCAGCACCTCTCCTTGCAGCCACTGCCGCTGCCAGGAGGCGTAGTCCGCGTACTGCACGGGCAGCGACGCGAGCGTCGCGGGCTCTCCACCGGTGAACTGGCGGTAGTAGGCACCCAGCTCGCGCACCATGACGGCGATGGACCAGCCGTCGGAGACGATGTGGTGCAGCGTGACCAGCAGCAGGTGCTGCTCGGGCGCCAGGCGCACCAGCGTGGTGCGCACCAGCGGCCCCTGTGCGAGGTCGAAGGGACGCTGCGCCTCTTCCCGGGCCAGCTTCCGTGCTTCCTCGTCGCGCCAGGTCAGCTCCCGGGAGGACAGGTCGACGAGAGGCAGCTCCAGCCAGGCCTCGGCGTGGACGTGCTGCGTGGGCGCGCCGTCTCGCACCACGAAGGTGGTGCGCAGGACCTCGTGCCGTTGCCGCAGCGCATGCAACGTCTGGTGAAGCGCGGCCACGTCCAGCGTGCCTTCCAGCTTCAACACCCAGGGGATGTTGTAGGCGGCGCTGCCCGGCTGGAGTTGGTCGATGAACCAGAGGCGCTGCTGAGCGAAGGACAGCGGCAGCGCCTGCGAGCGCTCCACGGGGACGAGCGCGGGTTGCTGGGTGGTGGTGGTGCGCTGCTGCAGGCGCTCGGCGAGGAGGGCGACAGTGGGCGCGGAGAAGAGCTCGCCCAGGGGCAGCTCGACGTTCAGCGTGGCGCGGATGCGGGAGACCACCTGCGTGGCCAGCAGTGAGTGGCCGCCCAGGTCGAAGAAGTCACCGTGCAGGCCGACGCGCTCCACGCCGAGCACGCCCGCGAAGATGCCAGCCAGCTTCGTCTCCAGCTCGGTGCGCGGGGCGACGAAGTCCTCGGAGGAGGCGGCGGCGAAGTCGGGTGCGGGCAGGGCCCTGCGGTCCACCTTGCCGTTGGAGGACAGGGGCAGCGCGGCCATCTCCACGAAGGCCGAGGGCACCATGTACTCGGGCAGGCGCTGCTGCATGAAGCCGCGCAGGGCCGAGATGTCCAGGCCAGGCGTGGCCGGGACGAGGTAGGCGACGATGCGCTTGTCGCCGGGCACGTCCTCGCGCACGACAGCCACCGTCTCCTGGATGCCGGAGAACTGGCGCAGGACGGCTTCGACTTCGCCCAGCTCGATGCGGAAGCCACGCACCTTCACCTGGAAGTCGGTGCGGCCCAGGAACTCGAGGGTGCCGTCGGCCGTCCAGCGCACCTTGTCACCGGTGCGGTAGAGGCGTGCGCCAGGGGTGGAGGCGAAGGGGTGGGGGACGAAGCGCTCAGCGGTGAGGTCGGGGCGATTGAGGTAGCCCCAGGCCAGGCCTTCGCCACCAACGAAGAGCTCTCCGGGCACGCCGGGCGGCAGCGGCTGGAAGGCTTCATCGAGGACGTAGGTGGTGGAGTGCGGCAGCGGCCGGCCGATGGGGACGGAGCGCGGGACTTCGTCTCCGGCCTTCAGCGCATGCGTGGCGGAGAAGGTGGTGTTCTCGGTGGGGCCGTAGCCGTTGATGAGGACGGCGCCCTCGGGCATGCGAGCGAGGTGCTCGCGCACGCGGTGCGCGGGCAGCACGTCACCACCGGCGAGCACCTGGCTGACGGTGGTCAGTGCCTCGGACTGGTGCGCCACCATCTGCTCGTAGAGGGCGGCGGTGAGCCACAGCGAGGTGACGCCGTGGCGCACCAGCTCGGCGCCCAATTCCTCCAGGGAGAGGGAGTGCGCAGGTGCGAGGACGAGCTTCGCGCCGTTGAGCAGGGCACCCCAGACTTCGAGGGTGGAGGCGTCGAAGGCGATGGGCGCGGCCTGGAGCCAGACTTCCTGGGGCCCGAAGCGCATGAAGCTGTTGCTCTTCACCAGGCGCGCGATGGCGCGGTGGGGCACGCACACGCCCTTGGGCTGGCCCGTGCTGCCCGAGGTGAACATCACGTACGCGAGGTCAGTGCCGCCTGCAGCCACCACGGGCGCGGAGTCGGACTGGCGGGCAATGCGCGCGCCTTCCTCATCCATGACCACAAGCACGCTTCCCAGGTCTGGCAGCTCGTCTGCGAGCTCGGACTGGGTGAGCAGCACGCCCGCGGCGGACTGCTGAAGGGCGAAGGTGACACGCTCGGTGGGCCAACCCTTGTCGAGCGGGACATAGGCCGCACCGGCCTTGAGGACTCCGAGCAGGCCCACCACCAGGTCCACGGAGCGCTCCAGGCGCACCGCGACACGGCTTCCAGCCTGCACGCCCAGCCCGCGCAGGTAGTTCGCGAGCTGATTCGCGCGCTGGTCCAGCTGCGCGTACGTCAGCTGCTCGTCACCGAAGACGAGTGCCACTGCTTCAGGCGTGCTCCTCGCCTGCTGCGCGAAGAGCTCCGCGAGCGACGTGTCGCTGGGGTAGCTCCCCGGCGTTCCACTCCACTCCGTGACGACCTGCTGACGCTCGGCATCCGTGAGCAGGGGGAGCAGGCCGAGCTGACGCTCGGGCGCGGCGACCACCGCCTCCAGCAGCACGGCGTAGTGGCGCATCATGCGCTCGGCCGTCGCGGCGTCGAAGAGGTCCGTGTTGTAGTTGAGAAGGCCGGTGAAGCCCTCGCTGCCCTCATCGAGCAGGAGGCTGAAGTCGTACTTCGAGGTGTCGCTTGCCGTCACCTGGGGGCTGAGGGTCAGCCCCGGCAGCCTCAGCTCGTTGGTGGGGGCGTTCTGCAGGGTGAGGGTGACCTGGAAGAGCGGGCTGCGGCTCAGGTCTCGCTGCGGCTGGAGCTCCTCGACGAGCTTCTCGAAGGGGACGTCCTGGTGCTCGTAGGCGGCCAGGGTGCGCTCGCGCACCTGGGCCAGCAGCTCGCGGAACGACTGGCGGCTGTCGATGCGGGCGCGAAGGACGAGGGTGTTGATGAAGAAGCCGATGAGGCCTTCGGTCTCCGCCCGATTGCGGTTGGCGATAGGCGAGCCGACGGAGATGTCGTCCTGCCCCGAGTAGCGGGAGAGCAGCAGTTGGAGGGAGGCCAGCAGCACCATGAAGGGCGTGGCCCCTTCACGCCGCGCCAGTGCCTTCACGGCTTCGCTCAGCTCGCGAGACAGCGGAACCGGAAGCTCGGCGCCGCGGTACGTCTGCAGCGCCGGACGGGGCCGGTCCGTGGGCAGCTCCAGCGCGTGGCTCGCGCCGGCCAGTTGCTCTCGCCACCAGCCCAGCTCCTGCTTGAGCGTGTCACCCGTCAGCCACTGGCGCTGCCAGACCGAGTAGTCCGCGTACTGCACGGGCAGCGGCGCGAGCGTGGCGGGCTCGCCGCCGGTGAACTGGCGGTAGTAGGCACCCAGCTCGCGCACCATGACGGCGATGGACCAGCCGTCGGAGACGATGTGGTGCAGCGTCACCAGCAGCAGGTGCTGCTCGGGGGCCAGGCGCACCAGCGTGGTGCGCACCAGTGGACCCTGCGCGAGGTCGAACGGGCGCTGGGCTTCCTCATGCGCCAGCCTGCGAGCCTCATCCTCCCGCTGCGCGGCGGTCAGGGTGCTGAGGTCCACCACCGGCAGCTCCAGCCGGACCTCGGGGTGGATTTGCTGCGTGGGGGCGCCGTCTCGCACCACGAAGGTCGTGCGCAGCACTTCGTGCCGCTGACCCAACGCGCTCAGCGCGCGGTGAAGCGCGGTGACGTCCAACGTGCCGTCGAACTTCAGCGCCCAGGGGATGTTGTAGAAGGCGCTTCCCGGCTGGAGCTGGTCCAGGAACCAGAGGCGCTGCTGAGCGAAGGACAGCGGCAGGGCCTGCGTGCGCTCCACGGGGACGAGCGCGGGTTGCTGGGTGGTGGTGGTGCGCTGCTGCAGGCGCTCGGCGAGGAGGGCGACAGTGGGCGCGGAGAACAGCTCGCCCAGGGGCAGCTCGACGTTCAGCGTGGCGCGGATGCGGGAGACGACCTGCGTGGCCAGCAGTGAGTGGCCGCCCAGGTCGAAGAAGTCACCGTGCAGGCCGACGCGCTCCACGCCGAGCACGCCCGCGAAGATGTCAGCGAGCTTCGTCTCCAGCTCGGAGCGAGGCGCGACGAAGTCCTCGGAGGAGGCGGCCGCGAAGTCGGGTGCGGGCAGGGCCCTGCGGTCCACCTTGCCGTTGGAGGACAGGGGCAGCGCGGCCATCTCCACGAAGGCCGAGGGCACCATGTACTCGGGCAGGCGCTGCTGCATGAAGCCGCGCAGGGCCGAGGTGTCCAGGCCGGGCGTGGTGGGGACGAGGTAGGCGACGATGCGCTTGTCACCCGGCACGTCCTCGCGCACGACAGCCACCGTCTCCTGGATGCCGGAGAACTGGCGCAGGACGGCTTCGATTTCGCCCAGCTCGATGCGGAAGCCACGCACCTTCACCTGGAAGTCGGTGCGGCCCAGGAACTCGAGGGTGCCATCCGCCGTCCAGCGCACCTTGTCACCGGTGCGGTAGAGGCGTGCTCCCGGGGTGGAGGCGAAGGGGTGGGGGACGAAGCGCTCGGCGGTGAGGTCGGGGCGGTTGAGGTAGCCCCAGGCCAGGCCTTCGCCACCGACGAAGAGTTCTCCAGGCACGCCGGGCGGCAGCGGCTGGAAGGCCTCATCGAGGACGTAGGTGGTGGAGTGCGGCAGCGGCCGGCCAATGGGGACGGAGCGCAGGACTTCGTCCCCGGCACGCAGGGTGTGCGTGGCGGAGAAGGTGGTGTTCTCGGTGGGGCCGTAGCCGTTGATGAGGACGGCGCCCTCACGCATGCGAGCGAGGTGCTCGCGCACGCGGTGCGCGGGCAGCACGTCACCACCGGCGAGCACCTGGCTCACGCCAGCCAGGGCTTGCGGCTGGTGGGCGACCATCTGCTCGTAGAGGGCGGCGGTGAGCCACAGCG
>NZ_JAJVKV010000037.1 GCF_024198175.1 Pyxidicoccus xibeiensis | reverse complement strand
GCCCATCGAAGGCGGGCGGCGCAATCGGCTCGACGTGGTGGCCCAGCTCCGTGAGCAGCGCCACCGCTTCGTCATGGGCCCGGCGCACCGAGGGCTCCGGCTCCTCGCCCATCATCGTCCGCGTCCATGTGGCGATGCGCAGCTTGCGACGAATCGGCTCGCGCACGAAGCCGACGGGCCGGGCGGCGGTGGGGTCCTCCGTCACCGCGAGGAACAGCGCGCTGTCCCGCACCGAGCGGCTGATGCAGTGGTCGCTCGTCATGTCCCCGAAGTCCGACGTGGCGAAGGACGCCATCATCGTGCGCTCGCGGCTCGGCTTGAAGCCGAAGAGGCCACACGCCGACGCGGGGATGCGCGTGGAGCCACCGCCATCATTCGCATGCGCGAGCGGCACCAGCCCCGCCGCCACGGCCACCGCGCTGCCTCCCGACGAGCCCGTGGCCGAGCGGGACAAATCCCACGGATTGTGCGTCACCCCTTCGAGCAGCGTCTCCGTGCTGCCCAGAAGCCCGAACTCCGACGTCGCAGTCTTCCCGGCGCACACCAGCCCCGCCTCTTCGAGCCTGCGTCCATAGGGCGTCTGCTGCGGCACGACGTTCTTCGCGAACAGCCGCGAGCCGATGGACCAGCGCAGCCCCGGCCACGGCGTCGCGTCCTTCACCAGGAACGGCACCCCGGAGAACGGCCCCGGCTTCACCGCGCGAGGCGGCTCGCGATTCACGGTGACCACCGCGTGCAGCAGCGGGTTCAGCGTGTCGATGCGCGCCAGGCACGCCTCGAACAACTCCTCCGCGGAGACCTCACCGCGAGCACACAGCTCCGCCTGAGCCATACCGTCGAGACGGGCCAGAGACGCCAGGTCCTTCATGGGCCTTCTCCTCGTGTTGCCGGACGGCCCGGCCAGCCGTCACGGTGCCACCCACTCCACGCGCAGCCGTTTACCGCCCATCGCAGAGCGCCGTCCACAATGCCTTCGAGGACGCAGTAGACAGACTCCAGATGAAGCCGTCCTCGTGCAGCCGCATCTCCTCCTGCTCCATTCCCTCAAGCAGGGGTGGAGCCGGGGCTGGAGGAGGAGAGCCCCGCCTTTGCCGCGACGGTGGAGGAGCCGAGGAAGGAGCGCACACCCCGTTTGGACTGGGCCGGGCTGCTCAAGCAGGACGTTCGCCGTGGAAGTGTTGGCGTGCTTGAGATGTGGAGGCAGGCTCAAGGGTCTTGGCGTACGTGAAGGGAGCCCCCGGGGTGCGGGCCATTCTGGAGCACCTGGGCTTGCCCACTGCATGTGCGAGGTGGGCCCCGGCACGAGGGCCACCCCAGGCCGCGGGGTGTTGAGGCTCAAGAGGCGCCAAGAGGTCCAGGCCCCTGCTACGCACCTGATGGGAGCGCGGTCTGGGCAGGCATGTACCCCAAGGGGGCTCAAGCGGCCTGTCCACCGAAGCGGGTGACGCTCAAGACCCCGTTCTCCCCTCCCGGCATGCGACGTCATGAGGGCCGCGAGGCGTGGCTGGCGTTCTACCGCGCCAGAAGCGCGGCCCTGCCGGTGCGTTTCGAGCAGTTCCGTGAACTGGCCACCCACCAGACCGACGACCCCGAGGTCATCGTCGTGGAATACGAGCTGGCAGGGACGGTCACCACCACCGGCCTGCGTGCCTCGGCGACCCTCATTGGCGTGCTGCGGGTCCGCGACGGCCTCATCAAGCACTGGCGCGAGTACCAGGACGTCCTGGCCATCAGCGCGGCGCTGAAACTCACGCCCGAGGACCTCGGCGGAGCCGGCACGCCCGCCCCATAGCGCTCGGGCTTCATGCCGCGAATGCGAGGCGAGGCTTTCATGCTCCAGCGCCTGGAGGGGCACGGCGCCGGGCCTACTTCAGGCGCAGCACCTCCTTGGTCGTCTCGATGAACAACCGCAGCGCCGGCGAACGCTGCGCGTGGCTCGGATAGCAGAGGAAGAGGCCGGGCTCGGTCGGCGCATACGCTGGGAGCACCGCCACCAGCCGCCCGTCCGAGAGCTGGTCCTTGATGGTCATGTCCGCGGTGTACGCGAGGCCGAGGCCCGCCTCCGCCATGGAGATGTACGACTGGAGGTGGTTGGTGACCAGGCCACCCCGCACCGGCACGCGCCACTTGCGCCGGCCCCGCTCCAGCTCCCAGGCATAGAGGGCGTCGCCCATGGGCCAGCGGAACGTGATGCATTCGTGCTGGAGCAGGTCCTCGGGCTTGCGCGGCGTCCCGTGCTTCGCGAGGTAGGCGGGCGAGCCGACCACGAAGAACTTGAACGGGTCGGTCAGCCGCACCCGCCCCATGTCGCGCGCGATGACCTCGGTGACCTGGAAGGCGGCGTCGTAACCCTCGGCCACGAAGTCGATGGCGGCGCGCTCTTCGACCACGACCTCGAGGGAGACCTGCGGGTAGCGCTGGCGGAACACCGGCACCACCGGCTCCAGCACGTGCGGCACGGCCCCCTGCGAGATGCTCAGCTTCACGCGGCCGACGATGTCTCCCGCCTTCGCGTTCGCGGAGGCGAGCGCCTCGAGCGCGAGCTTCACCGGGGCGCTGGCGCTCTCGATGAGCCGCGCGCCGGCGTCGGTGGGTGTCACCGCGCGCGTGGTCCGCTGCAGCAGCACCACGCGCAGCAGCTCCTCGAGCTGCCGCACCGAGTGGCTCACCGCCGAGGTCGACACACCGAGTTCCCGCGCGGCGCCCGTGAAGCTGCGGTGGCGCGCGACGGCGAGGAACACCGAGAGCTGCGGCAGTGCGGTCTGGAGCTGGTGCGGGCTGGCCATTGTGAAACATCGTTTCATGGCCCTTGCATGATTGCGAGGTGGTGGGCGTGCCGCGCGCGCGGCATACCTCTTCGTGTCCACCTCCACGGGAGCGAACCATGCCCTTGAACCACTACGTCACCCTCGGCCGCTCAGGCCTCCGCGTGAGCCCCTTCTGCCTGGGCGCGATGACCTTCGGCGAAGACCTTGGCCCCGGCCTTGGCTCGAGCGTGAAGGAGTCCGAGCAGATTCTCGACCGGTACCTGGAGCTGGGCGGAAACTTCATCGACACCGCCAACTTCTACACGCGCGGGCACTCCGAGAAGATCATCGGGGACCACCTGGCGCACGACCGGGAGAAGCGCGACCGGGTGGTCATCGCCACCAAGTTCAGTGGCAACCTCTACCCGGGCGACCCCAACGGCGGCGGCTCCAACCGAAAGGCGATTGTCGCGGCCTGCGAGCAGTCCCTGCGCCGCCTGTGCACCGACTACATCGACCTCTACTACCTGCACATCTGGGACAAGCACACGCCCATCGAAGAGACGGTCGCGGCGATGCACGACCTCGTGCAGTCGGGGAAGGTCCGCTACCTCGGCATCTCGGATGCGCCGGCCTGGAAGGTCGCGCAGGCCCAGCTGCTCGCGCAGTTCCGCGGGTGGGCGCCGTTCATCGCGTTGCAGATTGAGTACTCGCTCGCCGAGCGCACCGTCGAGGGTGAGCTCATTCCCATGGCGCGGGAGCTTGGGCTGGGCGTGGTGCCGTGGTCGCCGCTCGCTTCTGGCCGGCTCAGCGGGAAGTACACGCGCGAGAATGCAGGCAAGGTGACGGGCGGCCGGGCGGCGATGGTCGCGGGACGGGTGAAGGAGAAGGACTACGACATCGTCGAGGTGCTCGCCCGCCTCGCCAGGGAGCTGGGCACCACCGTGCCGCGCGTGGCCCTGGCCTGGGTGCGCTCGCAGCCTGGCGTGGGGTCCACCATCATCGGCGGACGGACCCTCCAGCACTTCGAGGACAACGTGCAGGCGCTCGAGGTGACGCTGACGGCCGAGCAGCTCGCGGCGCTCAATGCGGTCTCCGCGCCGGAGTTGCCGTTCCCCATCCCGTTCCTGCGGCACGCGCCAGGGGTCTACGCCGGGGGGACGACCATCAATGGGGAGCCGTCACAGCCTTCGCCGGTACTGCCGCAACGGCGCGGCGAGCACCATTGACGGAAGGGTCACATCGGTCCTCATCCCGAGGCGTATCACGCCGAGATAAGTGGGCGACGTCCGCATCTTCCGTCCCTGGGGCTGGAACGTGGCCCTCATCGTCGACGAAGTTCCCCGCGTCATCCGTCCGGGGACACCGCCCCCACCTGCCCATGGCGGGTGGAAGCGGTGTCTTCGTGTTTCGGCAGGCTACAGGCGCAGGCGCGACTCCTTGCGGAGCTCCGCATCCAGTTCGGCATTCAGCTGTTCGATGTCCCGCTCGGCGTCGCGCGCCAGGGCGCGGGCCCCGTCGGCCGTCGTGGGCCACATCCACCGGTACAGATGATTCGTGGCCTCGAGCCGCTCGGGCGTGGGCAGGCGGTTGATGCGCGAGCCGTGCTCGCCTCCCGGGAGAACGAAGCGGAACGAGTCATTGCACTCGCGCACGGAGAAGGCGCCAGAGGACCACGGGTCATTCTCGCCGTAGATGAAGAGCATCCGCTCCGCGTGGTTGCGCACCCAGTGCTCCACCCGGCGCATGAGGCCGTGGTCGAACCGCTCCCTCACCGGGAAGTTCAAGTACGACTGGGGCACGTCCTGCCCCGGGTAGCGCAGCAGCCCGTCCAGGTGGCCCGTGGAGAAGCGCGTCCAGCCCAGCTCCGTCGCGGACTGGTAGTAGTAGGCCGCCAGGGGGATGAGCCACACGTCGCCGTAGGTGTAGCCGATGCCCACGACGGTGGTGTCCAGGAAGCCGACGAGGTCCGCCGCCGGTGCTTCAGGCGGGGGGACGGTGTCGCAGTAGGGCGTGCCCCAGTACTGCCAGAAGTAGAAGGACGCCTCGACGACGGCGAACTCCAGGGCCCGGTCCGCTCCGCCAATCACGTCGAAGCCCGTGCCCAGCTCGTTCCCCAGTTCCTCCACGAGGGGCAGCATCTCCTCGCGGCGCTGCAGCACGGCCACTTGAAGGGCCTGGAGCTTCGCGCGGCAGTCGGCATCCCCCACCTGCTCCACGAAGCGGGCATAGCGCCCGTCGTCCAGCCCGTGGCTGTTGGGCGCGACGTACGGCACGGTGGCGTCCACGTCGTCCGGGTAGAAGTAGCGGTGGTACACGGCCGCCATGCCGCCCTTGCTGACGCCCGTGGTCAGCCAGCGCTCGGGGTAGAGCGGCTTGAAGGCCTGGATGAGGCGGTGGTAGTCACCCGCGGCCTGGCGGATGTCGAGCAGCTTCCAGTCATTCGAGGCCGGCCGCGAGTTGCCGAAGAAGCGGTGCTCCACCGAGAGCTGATTGGCGTTGAGCAGAAAGGTGGGCTCGGCCCGCGACGGAGTGTCCCTCAGCTCATAGCCGCCTCCGTAGACCACCATGGGCTCGTCCACCGAGTGGTGCAGCAGGTTCACCCGCATCTGGAAGCGCTCCCCCAGCGGGCGCCGGTGGTCCGCGGGCTGCTCGAACAGCAGCCGGAAGAAGCGCGTGCCCGCGTAGGGTGAGGGCCGCTCGTCCAGCACGATGAGCCCGGGGATGGACTGGAGCTGGGTGAGGATGTCCTCCGGCTCCGCCACCGTCTCCAGCGCGCTCGGGGCCCGCGCGGGAGCCTCCACGCTGGAGGGCGGTGCGAGGGTGGTGTCCCCGCAGGCCTGCAGCAACACGGCGGCGACGAGCCACCATGCACCATGGAAAACGCCAACGGTTCCTGACTTCTTCATTCGAGCTCCGGGGGTAGGGACTTCGCGCGTGCGCGCCAATACACGAAGGAGGAAGCACCCCATGGCGGCGCGTCCCATGTATTTTTTCTGCACGCGGGCGGAACCGGAGGGCCCGCCGTCATTGCACCTGCAATGGAGCTACGCGGCGCGGCGGCAGCGCAGCCGCGTCACCAATGCCTCGAAGAGGGCGTAGGAGAGCAGCACCAGCCCGGCGAAGAGGAGGGTCAGTCGGGTCAGATGTGGGAAGGCGCCGGGCTCGCGCAGGTGGGCCGCCATGGCGGAGAGCAGCCGCGTCGGCTCGGCCAGCACGTCCCAGCTGTTCCACCGCTCCACGCGGCCCAGGTAGATGCCGTAGCCGCACAGCACGGACGTGGCGGCCACGAAGGCCCAGGCCCGGGCACGGCCCCAGCGCTGCTCCAGCCACTCCTTCCACACCTCCAGCGAGAGCAGCCCCATCAGCCACCCGGTGGAGGCGAACAGCGCGAGCAGTGCGGCATCGAACCACAGCGGCACCACGGACCGCTGGCGCAGGTGGATGAAGTCCGTGAGGAGGTACGGCGCGTTGGGGAACAGCGCGAGCCACCCCAGGGCCAGCGGCGCCAGCTGAGGCTCAAACTGCCAGGGCCAGGAGAGCCAGGCCCCTGCCGCGCACCTCATGGGAGGGCGGCCAGGGCCGGCGTGTATTCCAAGGGGCTGCGCGACCTGTCCACCCGCTTGGCTCACGGCTCGGGCGGCCCCAGTCAGCGGCCCTCCACGACACCTCCGCTCCTGCCCTCACCCTCCACATGGCTTCTATCCTGCCTATACGCAGGAGTGGGGCACGACGCTGGCGGGGCGCATGAACTCATGCACACCATCCAGAGCGCACAGGCGCTGAAACAGCCCGAGGTCGAGATCGACCTGGTCGGCAACAAGAAGGTGACTGCCAAGGCGTGGACCTATGGCGAAGCGAAGAAGAGCGCGGTCGAGGCGGCGAGCACGGTCTTCCAGCAGTCGGGCTGCTCGGAGAAGTGCATGAAGGCACAGCTGGACGCATACCACCGCCAGTGCGGCATCAACGACAACACCCAGATCAAGGCCGTCTCGCCCAACGAGATCACCCCAGAAGAGCTCGATGCTGCGCTTGCCGAGGCGAGCGCCCGCAACAGCATGGCGTTGCTGGAAAGACTCATGGGTGCGACCGACTCGGCTGCAGGGTGGGCTGGATGAGGACAAGCATGGACACGGGCGGCAACAAGAGCAGTCTTTCGGAATTGGCAACGGTGGCGACAGTGCTGCGCGGCCACGTGCTGGGGCCCCGCCGGGGCGTGCTCGTGCTGGGACTGGATGAGCTACTCGAAGAGCGCGTCGAGCATGCAATCGTGGCCCGCGTCGACGGTGACGCGGCGCAGATGGTGGCCAAGCTCAAGTGGGAATGTGTCGGCGCCTTCGCGCTCGACGACTCGGCCGTGGGCTGCGTGGGCTCGCGCGGCCGATTCGCCCAGACTGGCTCCTCGCTGGTGCTGGAGACCATCGCGGGCGATCTCGACCACCCGGGCATCTCGGGCCTCCTGCGCGACGCCGTCTGCATCGACGGCCAGATCTGCGCCCTCAGCCTGGACGGCCGCCTGCTGCGGCGCGCGGCACCAGGCCAGTGGAACGTCGACATGGACCTCATGCTCGACGCGGTGATGCACCGCCTGGGCAAGGGCCAGGCGACGCTGGATGGCTTGCTGGCGGCGTCGGCCACCGGCCAGCTCTACCGGCGTGCCGGACGGCGCTGGTCGCTGCTGGATACCCCCTCCACCGCGATCATCAACGGCATCTGGCAGACGCCGGGCGGGCGCTTCGTGGCTTGCGGAATGGGTGGCCTGCTGCTCGAAGGAGACACCCAGGCCATGCGGGTGATAGAGCATGACTTCGCGCAGGAGAACTTCTGGAGCATCTGCGTCTTGGAGGGTGCGGCGTACGTCGCTTCGCTTGATCACCTCTACATGCTGCCGCCGACAGGCAAGCTCGAGCGCATCGACCCCCTCGACGCCGCCACGTTCAACAACCTCTCGGCCACCGGCGACACCCTGTGGTCGCTGGGCGGCCGCGACGTCCTCGAACTCCACGGTGGCCAATGGCACCGCATCCTGTGAGCGTGGTGCCTGTGAACGCGACGGCCACCCCCCGCCACAACTCCGTGCTCGCGGTCGTGCAGCAGCACGTGGACGATGCCATCTCGCAGCGCGCCACGCGCTCGGTGCTCGTTCGCGCGCCCCACGTCAAGCTCGACCAACTGGGCCGTCTCGACGAGCGGCTGGATGCCAGCCTCGACGGCATCGCCGTTGCCGCCGATGCCGGCGCCGCCTTGTGCTCGGAGGCTCTCGCCACCCCTCACCGCGCTACCCTGTTCACGGCAACGGTGAACGCACTGACGGCGCGAGACATGGCTGCTCTTCCCTCAAGCAGGTGCGCAGGAGGCGAGCGCGGGGCTTGAGGCAGCGGCCAGGAAGGAGCGGATGAAGGAGAGGACACCGCGAGTGGACTGGACAGAGTTGCTCAGGAGGACGTTCGACTTCGACGTGTTCGCCTGCGTGCGGTGTGGAGGCAGGCTCAAGGGTCTTGGCGTACGTGAAGGGAGCCGCCGGGGTGCGGGCCATTCTGGAGCACCTGGGCTTGCCCACGGCAGGTGCGAGGTGGGCCCCGGCACGCGGGCCACCCCAGGCCGCGGGGTGTTGAGGCTCAAGAGGCGCCAAGAGGTCCAGGCCCCTGCTACGCACCTGATGGGAGCGCGGTCTGGGCAGGCGTGTACCCCAAGGGGGCTCAAGCGGCCTGTCCACCGGACGGGAGCATCGCTCGGGCGTCCCCGTCAGTGGCCCTCCTCGGCCCCTCTGCACCCTCCCTCCACCTCCGTGGCTGGCCGGCCGCTTCATCTCCTCTATGTGTCGCGCCATTCACCTCGATGCAGCCCGAGTCGTAGTGAATCTTCATGTCCCAGCCGAGCTGCCTGTAGCGCACGAGGAAGCTCCCCGACTTCAACGGTGTAATCGAATAGTGGTCGGCATCTTCTTCCCTGGAGATTTCGAAGTCGGTCTCCGGCGTCAGTTCCGGACCGGCCTTGAGCGCTTCCAGCGCCTTCCTCCATTTTTCGAGGTCCGGGACGGCGAG
>NZ_JAJVKV010000036.1 GCF_024198175.1 Pyxidicoccus xibeiensis | reverse complement strand
ACCTGCCCTCGGCGCTGAAGCTCGACGGCACCGTGGACGTGGAAGCCCTGCGCGAGGCGCTGCACGCGCTGGTGCGGCGGCACGAGGCCCTGCGCACCACCTTCGTCGTGCGCAACGGCGAGCCCACGCAGCACATCCATCTTGAGCTCCCGCTGGAGCTGCCCGTGGTCGACCTGTCCGCCCTGAGCGAGGCCGCGAGGGAGGCAGAAGCGCGGCGGCTGGCGCAGGAGGAAGCCCAGCGCCCGTTCGACCTGGCGCGCGGGCCGCTGCTGCGCGCCACGCTGGTGCGCCTGGCCCCCGAGCAGCACCTGCTGCTGGTGACGCTGCACCACATCATCTCGGACGGCTGGTCCACGGCCGTCATGGTGCGAGAGCTGGGCGCGTACTACCGCCAGTTCACCGGCGGCGAGCCCGCCCGCCTCGCGCCGTTGCCCGTGCAGTACGCGGACTACTCGGTCTGGCAGCGGCAGTGGCTGCAGGGTGACGTGCTGAAGCAGGAGCTGGGCTGGTGGCGCCACGAGCTGGCCGGTGCCTCCACCTCGCTGGAGCTGCCCACGGACCGCCCGCGTCCCGCCGTCCAGACGTACCGCGGCGCCCTGCTTCCCGTCGCCTTGAGCCGGAGCGTGAGCGAAGCGGTGAAGGCCCTGGCCTGGCGCGAGGGCGCCACGCCTTTCATGGTGCTGCTCGCCTCGTGGCAGCTGCTGCTCTCCAAGTACTCAGGGCAGGACGACGTCTCGGTTGGCTCGCCCATCGCCAACCGCAACCGGGTGGAGACCGAGAGCCTCATCGGCTTCTTCATCAACACCCTCGTGCTGCGCGCGAAGATTGACGGCCGTCAGTCCTTCCGCGAGCTGCTCGCCCAGGCCCGGCAGCGCACGCTCGCCGCGTACGAGCACCAGGATGTTCCCTTCGAGAAGCTGGTCGAAGAGCTCCAGCCGCAGCGCGACCTGAGCCGCAGCCCGCTCTTCCAGGTCACGCTCACGCTGCAGAACACGCCCAACGAGACGCTGAACCTGCCCGGGCTGACGCTCACCCCCGTCGCAGCGGAGCTCGACTCGTCGAAGTACGACTTCAGCCTCCTGCTCGAAGAGGGCAGCGAGGGCTTCACTGGCTTCCTCAACTACAACACCGACCTCTTCAACGCGGACACGGTGCAGCGGCTGATGCGGCACTACGCCGTGCTGTTGGAGGAGGCTGTCGCCGCGCCCGAGCGCAGGCTCGACCTGCTGCCCGTGCTGACGCAGACCGAGCGCCAGCAGGTGGTGACCGAGTGGAGCGGCAAGCGCGGGGACTACCCGAGCGATGCCTCCCTGGCGGACCTCTTCGCGCAGCAAGCGAAGAGCACGCCCGAAGCCATCGCGCTCGTCTTCGGCGATGTGCAGCTCACCTACGCCCAGCTGGACACGCGCGCCAACCAGCTCGCCCATTACCTGCGAGCGATGGGCGTGCAGACCGGAAGCCGCGTCGCGGTCCGCCTCGAGCGCTCCGTCGACTTGATTGTCGGCCTGCTCGCCATTCTCAAGGCCGGCGCCGCCTACGTGCCGCTCGACAAGGGCTGGCCCACCGAGCGCGTCACCTTCGCCCTCCAGCAGGCCGCGGCAGGTGTGCTCCTCATCCAGTCCGACCTCGCCGACGAGCTGCCCGACACGGGCAGCGTCCTCGTCGTCCTGGACGAAGAAGGCGCGCGCATCGCCCGCCAGCCCGAGTCCGCCCCCGCCATTCCCTCCACCGGGGATGCGCTGGCGTACGTGATGTTCACCTCGGGCTCCACCGGCCAGCCCAAGGGCGTCTGCGTGCCTCACCGCGCCGTCGCGCGCCTGGTGAAGAGCAACAGCTTCATGCGCTTCGGGCCCCAGGAAGTCTGGCTCCAGGCCGCCCCCGTCGCCTTCGACGCCTCGACTCTCGAAATCTGGGGTGCGCTCCTCAACGGCGCGAAGCTCGTCCTCGCCCCGGCCCACTCCCTCTCCCTGGAAGAGCTGGGCTCCGAGCTGGTGCGCCACCGCGTTACGTCCCTCTGGCTCACCGCCGCCCTCTACGAGCAGATGGTCGCCCACCAGCCTCAGTCCCTGGCTGGTGTGAGCCAGGTGCTCGCCGGTGGTGACGTGCTGCCCGCGCACCGCGTGCGTGAGCACCTCGCTCGCCTGCCCGAAGGCAGCGTCCTCATCAACGGCTACGGCCCCACCGAGAACACCACCTTCTCCGCCACGCACACCCTGCGCGCCGGGGACGTGGTGGGACGTTCCGTTCCCATCGGCCGGCCGCTGCCCCACTCCACCACCTACGTGTTGGACGAGGCCTTCCAGCCGCTGCCGCCCGGCGTGCCTGGAGAGCTCTTCGTCGGTGGCGAAGGCCTCGCCTGGGGCTACCTCAACCGCCCCGACCTCACCGCAGAGCGCTTCATTCCCCACCCCTTCGCCTCCACCCCTGGCGCGCGCCTCTACCGCACCGGCGACAAGGTGCGCTGGACGGCCGACGGCACCCTCGAGTTCCTGGGCCGCACCGACTTCCAGGTCAAGGTGCGTGGCTTCCGCATCGAGCTGGGCGAAGTCGAAGCCGTCCTGCGCCAGTTCTCCGGCATCCAGGAGACCGTCGCAGTCGTCCGCGAGGACGTCCCTGGCGACAAGCGCATCATCGCTTACGTCGTCCCCACCATGCCCGGACTCGACACCGGGGCCCTTCGCACCTTCGTGCAGCAGCGGCTGCCCGAGTACATGGTGCCCTCGGCCTTCGTCGAGCTGGCCACGCTGCCCCTGTCCTCCAACGGCAAGGTGGACCGCAAGGCCCTGCCTGCGCCGGACTTCGCTGCTTCCGCCTCCGAGGACTTCGTCGCGCCTCGCACCGAGCTGGAGACGCAGCTGGCCGGCATCTTCGCAGGCGTGCTCGGCCTGGAGCGCGTGGGCCTGCACGGTGACTTCTTCGACCTGGGTGGCCACTCGCTGCTGGCCACGCAGGTGGTCTCCCGCATCCGCGCCACGCTGAACGTCGAGCTGCCCCTGGGTGAGCTGTTCTCCGCCCCCACCGTGGCCCTGCTCGCCGAGCGCCTCCAGCAGCGTGGCGGCACCGCCCAGCAGCCTCCGCTCGTCCCCGTGGAGCGCACGCAGGCCCCGCCGCTCTCTTTCGCCCAGCAGCGCCTCTGGTTCCTGGACCAGCTCCAGCCGGGAAGCGCCTTCTACAACATCCCCTGGGCGCTGAAGTTCACAGGCGCGCTGGACGTCAGCGCACTGCACCACGCGCTGCGCTCGCTGGGGCAGCGTCACGAGGTCCTACGCACGACGTTCGTCGTGCAAAACGGCGAGCCCACGCAGCACATCCATCCCGAGGTCCGGCTGGAGCTGCCGGTGGTGGACCTCAGCACCCTACCTTCCACCGAGAGGGAGGCGGAGGCTCGCAGGCTGGCGCGCGAGGAGGCGCAGCGCCCGTTCGACCTCGCCCAGGGCCCGCTGGTGCGCACCACGCTGGTGCGGCTGGCGCCCCAGCAGCACCTGCTGCTCGTAACGCTGCACCACATCGTCTCCGACGGCTGGTCCATCGCCGTCATGGTGCGAGAGCTGGGCGCGTACTACCGCCAGTTCACCGGCGGCGAACCCGCAACGCTCGCCCCGCTGCCGGTGCAGTACGCCGACTACTCCGTCTGGCAGCGTCGCTGGCTGCAGGGCGACGTGTTGAAGCAGGAGCTGGGCTGGTGGCGCGAGCAGCTGGCCGGTGCGTCCCATGCGCTGGAGTTGCCCACCGACCGTCCGCGTCCCGCCGTCCAGACGTACCGCGGCGCGGAGCTTCCGGTTCCGCTGTCTCGGGAGCTGAGTGAAGCCGTGAAGGCGCTGGCCCGCCGCGAAGGGGCCACGCCCTTCATGGTGCTGCTGGCCTCCCTCCAGCTGCTGCTCTCCAAGTACTCAGGGCAGGACGACATCTCGGTCGGCTCGCCCATTGCCAACCGCAACCGGGCGGAGACCGAAGGCCTCATCGGCTTCTTCATCAACACCCTCGTGCTGCGCGCCAGGATTGACGGCCGTCAGTCCTTCCGCGAGCTGCTCGCCCAGGTGCGAGAGCGCACGCTGGCCGCGTACGAGCACCAGGACATCCCCTTCGAGAAGCTCGTCGAGGAACTGCAGCCCCAGCGCGACCTGAGCCGCAGCCCGCTGTTCCAGGTCACCCTGACCCTGCAGAATGCTCCCACCAACGAACTGGAGTTGCCCGGGCTCACCCTCAGCCCCCAGGTGACGGCGAGCGACACCTCGAAGTACGACTTCAGCATCCTGCTCGATGAGGGCAGCGAGGGCTTCACCGGCCTTCTCAACTACAACACCGACCTCTTCGACGCCGCGACGGCCGAGCGCATGATGCGCCACTACGCCGTGCTGCTGGAGGCGGTTGTCGCCGCCCCCGAGCGACAGCTCGGCCAGCTCCCGGTGCTCACGCAAGCTGAGCGCCAGCAGGTGGTGACGGGGTGGAGCGGGAAGCTCGGCACCTATCCGAGCGACACCTCCCTGGCGGACCTCTTCACGCAGCAGGCGAAGAGCACGCCCGAAGCCGTCGCGCTCGTCTTCGGTGACGAGCAGCTCACCTACGCCCAGCTGGACGTGCGCGCCAACCAGCTCGCCAACTACTTCCGCACCCTGGGCGTGCAGGCTGGCAGCCGTGTCGCGGTCCGCCTGGAGCGCTCCGCGGACCTGGTGGTCGGGCTCCTGGGCATCCTCAAGGCGGGCGCCGCCTACGTGCCGCTCGATAAGGGTTGGCCCACCGAGCGCGTCACCTTCGTGCTCCAGCAGTCCGCCGCGGCCGTGCTGCTCACGCAATCCGGCCTGGCCGACGAGCTGCCCGACCTGGGCAGCGTGCTCGTGGTCCTGGACGAGGAAGGCGCACGCATTGCCCGCCAGTCCGACTCCGCGCCAATGGTTCAGGTGGGCGGCACCGACCTGGCCTACGTGATGTTCACGTCGGGCAGCACCGGCCAGCCCAAGGGCGTGTGCGTGCCCCACCGCGCCGTCGCGCGCCTGGTGAAGAACAACGGCTTCATGCGCTTCGGCAGCCAGGAAGTCTGGCTCCAGGCCGCGCCTATCGCCTTCGATGCGTCCACCCTGGAAATCTGGGGTGCACTGCTCAACGGCGCGAAGCTCGTCCTCGCCCCGGCCCACTCCCTCTCCCTGGAAGAACTGGGCTCCGAGCTGGTGCGCCACGGCGTCACCTCGCTGTGGCTCACCGCCGCCCTCTATGAGCAGATGGTCGCCCAGCAGCCGCAAGCCCTGGCTGGTGTGAGCCAGGTGCTCGCCGGTGGTGACGTCCTGCCCGCGCACCGCGTGCGTGAGCACCTCGCTCGCCTGCCCGAAGGCAGCGTCCTCATCAACGGCTACGGCCCCACCGAGAACACCACCTTCTCCGCCACGCACAACCTGCGCGCCGGAGACGAAGTCCTCCGCTCCGTCCCCATTGGCCGGCCGCTGCCGCACTCCACCACCTACGTGTTGGACGACGCCTTCCAGCCGCTGCCGCCCGGCGTGCCTGGAGAGCTCTTCGTCGGTGGCGAAGGCCTCGCCTGGGGCTACCTCAACCGCCCCGACCTCACCGCAGAGCGCTTCGTCCCCCACCCCTTCGCCACCACCCCCGGAGCGCGCCTCTACCGCACCGGCGACAAGGTGCGCTGGACGGCCGACGGGACGCTGGAGTTCCTGGGCCGCACCGACTTCCAGGTGAAGGTGCGTGGCTTCCGCATCGAGCTGGGCGAAGTCGAAGCCGTCCTGCGCCAGTTCTCCGGCATCCAGGAGACCGTCGCAGTCGTCCGCGAGGACGTCCCTGGCGACAAGCGCATCATCGCTTACGTCGTCCCCACCATGCCCGGACTCGACACCGGGGCCCTTCGCACCTTCGTGCAGCAGCGGCTGCCCGAGTACATGGTGCCCTCGGCCTTCGTCGAGCTGGCCACGCTGCCCCTGTCCTCCAACGGCAAGGTGGACCGCAGGGCCCTGCCCGCACCCGACTTCGCCGCGGCTTCTTCCGAGGACTTCGTCGCGCCTCGCACCGAGCTTGAGACGCAGCTGGCTGGCATCTTCGCGGGCGTGCTCGGCGTGGAGCGCGTCGGCCTGCACGGTGACTTCTTCGAGCTGGGCGGCCACTCGCTGCTGGCCACGCAGGTGGTCTCCCGCATCCGCGCCACGCTGAACGTCGAGCTGCCCCTGGGTGAGCTGTTCTCCGCCCCCACCGTGGCCCTGCTCGCCGAGCGCCTCCAGCAGCGCACCACCACCACCCAGCAACCCGCGCTCGTCCCCGTGGAGCGCACGCAGGCCCTGCCGCTGTCGTTCGCCCAGCAGCGCCTCTGGTTCCTGGACCAGCTCCAGCCGGGAAGCGCCTTCTACAACATCCCCTGGGCGCTGAAGCTCACCGGCACGATGGACGTCCCCGCGCTGCACCGCGCGCTGCGTGCGCTGGTCGAAAGGCACGAGGCCCTGCGCACGACTTTCGTGGTGCGGGACAGCGAGCCCACGCAGGTCATCCATCCCGAGGCTCGGCTCGACCTGCCGGTGCGCGATATCAGCGGGCTGGACTCCGCCCGCCGGGACGAGGAAGCGAAGCGACTGGCGCACGAGGAAGCGCAGCGTCCGTTCGACCTCGCGCAGGGACCGCTGGTGCGTACCACGCTGGTGCGCCTGGCGCCCGAGCAGCACGTGCTGCTGGTGACGCTGCACCACATCGTCTCCGACGGCTGGTCCATCGCCGTCATGGTGCGAGAGCTGGGCGCGTATTACCGCCAGTTCACTGGAGGCGAGCCCGCAACGCTCGCGCCGCTGCCCGTGCAGTACGCAGACTACTCCGTCTGGCAGCGCCAGTGGCTGACGGGTGACACGCTCAAGCAGGAGCTGGGCTGGTGGCGAGAGCAACTGGCCGGGGCTCCCGCCGCGCTGGAGCTGCCCACGGACCGCCCGCGCCCCGCGCTGCAGACGTACCGGGGCCGGACGCTCTCCATTCCTCTGCCGCGCGAGCTGAGCGACGCGGTGAAGGCCCTGGCCCAACGCGAAGGCGCCACGCCCTTCATGGTGGTGCTCGCGACGTGGCAGTTGCTGCTGTCCCGCTACTCCGCGCAGGACGACATCTCGGTGGGCATGCCCATCGCCAACCGCAACCGGGCGGAGGTCGAAGGCCTCATCGGCTTCTTCGTCAACACCCTGGTGGTGCGCGCGAGCATCGACAGCCGCCAGTCCTTCCGCGAGCTGCTCTCCCAGGTGCGCCAGCGCACCCTGGCCGCGTACGAGCACCAGGACGTCCCGTTCGAGAAGCTCGTCGAGGAGCTCCAGCCGCAGCGAGACTTGAGCCGCAGCCCTCTCTTTCAGGTCAGCCTCACCTTCCAGAACGCGCCGGGCGAGCCGCTGAAGCTGCCCGGCCTGGAGCTGGAGCTACTGCCCTCGCAGTCGGAGGCGGCGAAGTTCGACCTCGACCTCGGCATGGACGAGGTGGACGGCGGCCTGACAGGCTCGCTCAACTACAACACCGACCTCTTCGACACGGCCACGGCGGAGCGGCTGGCAAGGCACTTCCGCGTGCTGCTGGAGGCCGTCACCGCGGACGTGCGGCGCCCGCTGTGGCAGCTCGACCTGCTGACCGCCGACGAGCGCCGGCAGTTGCTGGTGGACTTCCGGGGCCGTCACGAGATGTACCCGCGTGACGTGAGCCTGCATGCGCTCATCGAAGCGCAGGTGCAGCGCACGCCCGACGCCGAGGCCATCCGCTTCGAGGGTGAAGCCCTCACCTACGCGCAGCTCGACGCGCGCGCCAACCAGCTCGCCCACCACCTGCGCTCGCTGGGCGTCGGCCCCGAGTCCCTCGTCGGTGTCTGCCTCGAACGCTCCCCGGAGATGGTCGTCGCCCTCGTCGGCGTCCTCAAGTCCGGCGCGGCCTACGTCCCCATGGACCCGGCCTACCCGCGCGAACGCCTCGCGTGGATGCTGGAGGACACCGCCGCCCCCGTCATCCTCACCCAGGAGCGGCTGCTCTCCGTCCTCCCGCCGCACGATGCGAAGGTCCTCTGCCTCGACACGCAGTGGGACTCCGTCGCTTCCCAGCCGACCTCCCGCCCCGTGCCACTGGCCGGCCCCGAGGCGCTGGCCTACGTCATCTTCACCTCCGGCTCCACCGGCCGCCCCAAGGGCGCGATGAATGCCCACCAGGGCGTCGTCAACCGCCTCCTCTGGATGCAGCAGCAGTACGGCCTCTCCGCTGCGGACACGGTGCTGCAGAAGACGCCCTTCAGCTTCGATGTCTCCGTCTGGGAGTTCTTCTGGCCTCTCATGACGGGCGCTCGCATGGTGCTCGCCCGTCCCGGTGGCCACCAGGACCCGACGTACCTCGTGCGCCTCATGGCCGACGAGCGCGTCACCACCGCCCACTTCGTCCCCTCCATGCTCCGCGCCTTCGTCGAGGAGCCCGGCCTGGAAGGACTGAAGGACCTGCGCCGCGTCGTCTGCAGCGGCGAAGCCCTGCCCGCTGACCTCGTCAACAAGGCCCACGCTCGGCTGCCGGTAGCCGCGGTCCACAACCTCTACGGCCCCACCGAGGCCGCCGTCGACGTCACGTACTGGGAGTGCCCGCGCGGCGAAGTGCTGCGCAGCGTCCCCATCGGCCGCCCCGTCGCCAACACCCGCATCCACATCCTCGACGCCCATGGCCAGCCGACGCCCGTGGGCGTCTCCGGCGAGCTCTTCATCGGCGGCATCCAGGTGGGCCGCGGCTACTGGAACCGGCCCCAGCTGACCGCTGAGCGCTTCATCCCAGACGCCTTCAGCGACACGCCCGGTGCCCGCCTCTACCGCACCGGAGACCTCGCGCGCTGGCTGCCCGACGGCACCGTCGAGTACCTGGGCCGCGCCGACTTCCAGGTGAAGCTGCGCGGCTTCCGCATCGAGCTGGGCGAAATCGAAGCCGCCCTGCGTGCGCAGTCCGGAGTCTCCGACACCGTCGTCGTGGTGCGCGAGGACGGCCCCGGTGGCGCACGGCTCGTGGCCTACCTCGTGCCCACCGCCTCCGCCGAGCCGGAGTCCCAGGCCTCGCGCGCAGCGGTCACCACGCAGGCCCCCACCGCCTCCGCCGAGCTGGAGTCCCAGGCCCGACGCCCTGCGGTCACCGCGCAGGTCCCCGCCGCGTCCACCGCACTCGACACCAAGGCCCTGCGCACCGCGCTCCTGGCGCAACTGCCCGAGTTCATGGTGCCCTCGGCCTTCGTCGTGCTGCCCGTCCTGCCCCTGTCCCCCAGCGGCAAGGTGGACCGCAAGGCCCTGCCCGCTCCCGAGCAGGCGGATACCTCCCGCGCGTACGTGGCCCCCAGCACTCCCACTGAGGAGCTGCTGGCCAGCCTCTACGCCCAGGTCCTCGGCCTGGAGCGCGTGGGTGCCACTGACAGCTTCTTCGAATTGGGCGGCCACTCCCTGCTGGCCACCCAGGTCGTCTCGCGCCTCCACGCCGCGCTGGGCGTGACCCTCCCGCTGCGCACCCTCTTCGAGTCCCCCACCGTCGAGCAGCTCGCCCGCCAGGTGGACGCCGCGAAGGGCTCGAGCCAGGGGCTGTCCCTGCCGCCGCTGCGCCCCGTCTCGCGCGACGGCGCCATTCCGCTCTCCTTCGCCCAGCAGCGCCTCTGGTTCCTCGACCAGCTCCAGCCGGGCACGGCCACCTACAACCTGCCCTTCGCGCTGAGGCTCGAAGGCGCCGTGAAGGTCGAGGCCCTGCACGGCGCGCTGCACGCGCTGGTGCGGCGGCACGAGGCCCTGCGCACCACCTTCGTCGTGCGCAACGGCGAGCCCACCCAGCACCTCCACGCCGAGCTCCCGCTGGAGG
>NZ_JAJVKV010000035.1 GCF_024198175.1 Pyxidicoccus xibeiensis | reverse complement strand
AAACCCTCCCGAGGGCCTGCCCATGTCATGTGTCTCGAAGTGCCCGGGGGCGTGCGGCGCTGGCACGGCATGGCTGCACGTGGGGGTCTTCCCGCCCTGGGGCGTGGAAGGAACCCTCATTCCACGACGGCGCGCCCCTTCCGCCCTGTCAGGCAGGAGTCATCCGCGTCTTGAACCAGGCCCCGCCCTGATGGCTCACAGCAGGGACGCCTGGGCGGGGGACTCGGGAGCGCCGGCCTCGGGCTGGCACCGGACGCACCAGTGGGTATTGCGTCCGCCGATGCGCAGGTGGGACACGGGCGTGGTGCAGCGCGGACACGGCGCGCCGGTGCGGCCGAAGACGTTGCGGCGGTGCTTCGCCTGGCCCTGCACACCGAAAAGGTCCTTCTGCGTGCCCCGCAGGCCCAGTCCCTCCTCGAGCACGGCGCGGATGGCGCGGTGCAGGCGGCCAACCTCTTCTGGAGTGAGCGAGGACGCCAGCCGTCTCGGGTCGATGCCGGCCTGCCACATGCTCTCGTCCGCGTCGCGGTTGCCGAGCCCGGCAAGGACGCGCTGATTGAGGAGCACCGTCTTGAGCGGGCTTTTCCGGCGCCGGAGCTGCCGCGCGAGCACTTCCGCGGTGAAGGTGTTGTCGAGCGCCTCGGGCCCGAGCTCGTCCAGCTTCAAGCGCGCCGTGAGCTCCGCTGCCCTCCCCACCGCCACGCGCGCATAGCCCAGGGTGTCGGTGAGGTGGAGCTCCTCGCCGCCCTCCAGCGAGAAGACGACGAGCGTCGCCGGAGCCCGCTCGCTGCCCTGGGGCAGCAGCTTCAGGTCTCCCCAGAGCATGAAGTGGATGGCGAGCGTCTTCCCGTCATCGAGCGGCAGCAGGATGAACTTGGCCCGCCGGGACGCGGCGAGGACGCGCCGTCCGCGCAGCTCCTCGATGAACTCCGGCGGTGACGGGAAGCGCACCGCCGCCGGGGCGAGCACCTGCGCATCCGTGAAGCGGCGACCCACGACGGCCTGCCTCAGGTCACGGGTGATGATCTCCACTTCGGGGACTTCGGCCACGCGGATACCTCCTCCCTCCGCACATACACTGCTGCGTAGGTTGGACTCCGCGCTACTCAAGAGGTTGCGTTCCCGGTGAGCCGGCTGCTCCACGAGCAGAGCGACAGGGGCACGGCCGCCGCGCCTTCCCTCGCCCACCGGCGAAACGTGTCCGACAGGTTCGTCACCTGGCGGTGGCACAGCCCCATGCGCCATGGGGCCTCGGCCGCATCGACTCTCACGCCCGGCAGCTCGAGCAGCGCCATGAGCAGCGCACCACCGGCCAGGGCTGTGCCGCGAGCCCGGCGCGCACGCCCGAGGCGCTCGCAGTGGGGGCCGTGGCCATCAGCTAGTGCGCGTTGGGCATGGATTCGAAGGGCCAGGGGCGGTCCGCGGCAGTGGCTGGCCGTCCCTCCTTCGTTGCGCCGCCCAGCCACAGGTCCGCGACCTGCTGCGCGAGCCGCCAGGGCTCCCCGCCCGCTCGGTTGGTCAGGACGATGACCGTGAGGCGCTGGTCCGGGTACTTCAGGATGGCGTTGGTGAAGCCACACGTCTCGCCGTGGTGTGACAGCCGCCGCCTGCCCCCGTCGTCATCGACGAACCACCCGAAGCCGTAGCGCCCGGTGGTGCCATCCGGAAGCGTGACCGGCGTCCACGCGAGCCGCTGCGCCTGGGCGCCGACGAGCGCGTGCGTGTCCAGGGCCCAGTCCCACGCCGCCAGGTCCACCACGGACGTGTAGATGCCGCCATCGCCCAGCACCGCGCTGGTGGGGCTCTGGTCCCTGGGGAGGAAGCCCTCCGGGCCCGGCGCGTAGCCGTACGCGCGCTTCGCCACCGTGGACACGCCCTCCTCGTGGGCCACCGTCGCCGCCATGCCGGCCGGAGTGAAGACACGCTCGCGCAGGAACCCGGCGAAGGACTTCCCGCTGACCTGCTCCACGACGAGCGCCAGCACCGCGTAGGCGGAGTTGCTGTAGCGCTCGGCGCTGCCGGGCGGGAAGTACGTGCGGTCCTTGCGGGACAGGAGCTCCAGCACGTCGCGGTCCTTCACCTGCACCGGGTGGGTGGCGGTGACGAAGTCCTCGTAGTCCCAGATGCCCGAGGTGTGCTGGAGGAGCTGGCGGATGCGGACCTCGCGCAGGTACGCGGGGAACCCGGGGAGCACGTCCACCACGCGGTCATCCAGTCCCAGCTTGCCCTCCTCCGCGAGGAGCAGGATGGCCATGGCCGTGAACTGCTTGGTGAGCGAGGCGAGGCGGAAGCTGCTCTCGGGCGTGACGGGCGCTCGCTCGCCCAGGTGGGCCAGACCATAGGTGCGGCGGAGCGCGACCTGCCCGTCGTGAAGCACGATGACGCCCGCGCCAGGATGCTCTGGCCCCTCATAGGCGGCGAAGAGCGCATCCACCGCCTCCGGGCTCGGGCCGGGGGAGGGCCTGGCATGCGACGAGGCACCGGCACAGCCGAACAGCAGCGAGCAGGCGGCAACCAGCGCGCCAAGGGCGAACGGGGGGGCGGTCATGGCTCCAGTCTCCATGCGGTGATTATGCAGAGACGGGGCCCGGCGAAGGAGCGGAAGAGATGAGCCTGCCAGCGGGAGAACGCATCACCCTCGTGGAGGTACTGGAGCTGAAGGGCTCCTACGAGACCTTCCTGGCCATCATCCGGGCCGCGGCGCGCCGGCTGGAGGCGGAGGGCGTGCGAGGGCTCGTGGGCGCACGGTTCTACGCGAAGCCCGAGTCCAGGGAGATTGGTGCGGTCATCACGTTCGCCGGCCCCGGCCAGGTGATGGAGCACATCCGCATGATCTCCGGCTGGCCGGAGTTCAAGGCGCTGCTGGCCTGCGTGGTGCCCATCGACGTGCGGGTGTATGGCCGGCTGCCCGGGGAAGCCCACGCCTGGCTCCGGCAGATGAACGTGGAGAGCAGGACCTTCGAGCACTTCGTCGCGGGCTTCGAGCGCTGAGGGCCCGCGCCCGTCAGTCGCTGGTCGACTTCATCCACTGCTTCACGACCTTCACCAGCGCCGCCTTCTTCGCCTTCACGTCCTTCATGTCCTGAAGCGTCAGCACGCCCCGGTCGGGGGCCGCCCACTCCAGCAGGCCCGAGCTGTCCTCGAACGTGAAGCCCTTGCTGTCCTTCACCTTGACGCCCCGGTGGAAGATGAGCTGGAGCCGCCCCTTGGGCTGTAGCCGCATCGTCACCCGGTCATCCCCCTTGAAGCAGAAGCTGGGGGCGTTCCACTTGATGTGCTCGGTGATGTCCTTGCTGGCGTCCAGGATGGAGGAGCGCACCAGCTCGATTTCCGCCTTCAGGGGGTGCTCGAGCTTCGCCATGAACTGGTCGACTTCTTCGTTCCGGTTCGTCATCGGGAAGAGAAGTCTACGCTACGCCGGCAGCGTCACCCCATCTGTTCCAGCTCCCGGCCCTTCGTCTCGCGAATCCAGAACCAGGTGAAGAACACCGAGAACACAGCGGCGGTGGTGTAGAGGCCATACGCCCAGCCCAGCCCCGCGCGGGCCAGCACGGGGAAGGTGGCGGTAATGAGGAAGTTGGCCACCCACTGCGCCATGGCCGCCAGGGACAGGGCGACCGCGCGGATGCGGTTGGGGAACATCTCCCCCAGCAGCACCCACACGACGGGCCCCCACGAGAAGCCGAAGAAGACGACGTAGAGGTTCGCAGCCACCAGCGCGACCATCCCCACCGTTCCCTGCAGCACCGGGTTCCCCTGGGCGTCCAGCGGAGCGGTGGCGAACAGGAGGGCCAGCGTCCCGAGCGTGAGGGCCATGCCGAGCGAGCCCACGAGGAGCAACGGCTTGCGTCCGATGCGGTCCACGAAGGCGATGGCGATGAGCGTGGTGAGGATGTTGGTGATGCTGGTGATGACGGTGATGAGCAGCGAGTCGTGCTCGGAGAAGCCCACCGCCTGCCAGAGCACGCTTGAGTAATAGAAGATGACGTTGATGCCCACGAGCTGCTGGAGCACCGCCAGGACGATGCCCACCCAGACCACGGGCAGCAGCCCGACGCGCGGGCCCTTCAGGTCCGGAAGGCGAGCCGGCTTGTAGGCGCGCAGCGACGCCCGGACCTCCACCAGCCGGAGCGGCGCGGCGGCGCCCAGCGTCTCGCGCAGCACGTTCAGTGCTTCCCGCTCGCGCCCCTTGGCCACGAGGTAGCGCGGGGACTCGGGGATGATGAGCGCGCCAAGGCCATACAGCAGCGCGGGGGGCACCCCCGTCCAGAACATCCATCGCCAGGCGGCGAAGTCGAGCCAGTACAGATTGGCGGCCGAGCCCGCGCCCGCGGCCAGGGCGTAGTCCCCGAGCAGGGCCACGAAGATGCCCACGACGATGGCCATCTGCTGGAGCGAGCCGAGCCGGCCGCGCAGGTGGGCGGGCGCAATCTCCGCGATGTAGGTCGGCGCGACGACACTGGCGCCACCAATGGCCACTCCGCCCACCAGGCGCCACAGCCCCAGGTCCCACAGCGAGAACGCGAACCCCGAGCCGAGCGCGCTGATGGCGAACAGGCCCGAGGCAATCATCATGCTGCGCGTCCGCCCGAAGCGGTCCGCCAGCCGCCCGGCGAAGAACGCGCCCACCGCCGAGCCAATCAAGGCAGAGGACACACACAGGCCGAGCGCCCAGCTCCCCGCGTTGAAGGTCGTCTGCAGCGCACCGATGGTGCCGTTGATGACGGCCGTGTCGAAGCCGAACAGGAAGCCGCCGAGCGCCGCGACCGTCGTAATCATGAATACGCGGGTCACCGACACCTTGGGACTGGCTTCCGGCCGCCTGCCTACCGGGTACTCCAGCACCTCGGACATGCGTCGCGCCTCCCAGCAGCCAGCCATCAGGGCGCGGGGGCTCTCTTCTGACGGAAGGGGGCGCCTGCGGGCTGCCACTCCTGGGAGGATAGGTCTCGCGCGCGGCGTGGCATCCACGCACCGGCAAAGGCAGGCCCGGGAGGAAGCATGCTCCGGCGGGGACGCTGCCCGGGGGAATGGCGGGCCCGGTGACGGCGCTTCACGGGCCCCCTGGCCTGTGATGCAGTCCGTGGATGCTCGACGGCGTCACCATCGACCAGCTCCGCACCCTCCGCGCCGTGGCGGAGGAGAAGAGCTTCTCGGCCGCTGCCCGGCGGCTCGGACAGGGCCAGCCCGCGGTCAGCCAGGCGATGAAGCGGCTGGAGAAACAGCTGGGCCTGCGCCTCTTCGACAGGAGCAGCCGTGTTCCTCGGCTGACCGCGAAGGGCGAGGCCGTCGTCGCCGCCGCCCAGCGGCTCCATGACGACATCAACGCCTTCCAGGGGCTCGTCGGACGGCTCAAGGCGGGAGAGGAGACGAAGCTCTCGCTCGCGGTGGACGCCATGTTCCCCACGAGCGCGCTCCTGGCCTTCGTCAAGGAGCTCGCCCAGGCGCACCCCGGCGTGGAGCTGGCCCTCGAGGTGGAGCTGCTCGCCGCCGTCACGGCGCTCGTCCGCGAGCGGCGGTCCACGCTCGGCATCGCCGGCTCGGACGTGGACCTCACCGGCCTGGAGCAGCGGCACATCGCTGATTTGAAGATGATTCCTGTCGCCGCGCCGTCACATCCCCTGGCCTCGGCGAAGGACGTCATCACCGACGAGCGGCTCGCCTCCGTCGTCCAGGTGGTGCTCAGCGAGCGCCTGGCGACGGGCAGCCCCGGCACCGCCGACCGGGGAGTCTTCTCGTCCCGCATCTGGCGCGTCGCAGATTTGATGACGAAGCACGAGCTCATCAAGGGCGGGCTCGGCTGGGGCCACGAGCCCGAGCACCTGGTGCGTGAGGACCTGGAGGCGGGACGGCTGGTGGCGCTGCGCCTCGCCGCGTGGGAGGGCGGGTTCCTTCCGAAGCGCTCCCTCGCCCTCGTGCGCCGCAAGGGCTCGCCGCTGGGGCCTGTCGCGACGTGGGCCGCCAACCGCCTCACGGCCCTCTGCCAGGACGCGCTCCATCACACGACGTGATGATAAGCATCATGGCGCGGAGCATTTACGCGGCCCCGCTGGCTCTTACTGTGTCTGGCATGAGCACGACGACACAGCCCCTCTCCACCCCCGCTCCCTCCCACACGCTTCCCCGCCCTCGGACCCTCGAGAGCGTCCACCGCGGCGGTCCGCTTCACTGGGTCGGTGACGGCTTCCGGGTGAACACCCTCGTCCCCAGCGGGCACCTCACGCAGGAGCGCGTGAGCCCCTTCCTGCTGCTCGACTTCCATCCTCGCCACGAGTACCCGGCCCTGGCCGCCGGGCAGCGCGGCGTCGGCTGGCACCCGCATCGCGGCTTCGAGACCGTCACCCTCGCCTTCGAGGGCTCGGTCGCGCACCGCGACACCGCGGGCCACTCGGGCGTCATCGGTCCGGGTGACGTGCAGTGGATGACGGCGGCGTCCGGGCTCCTCCACGAGGAGTACCACGAGCAGGGTTTCTCCCGGCGCGGAGGCGCCTTCGAGATGCTCCAGCTCTGGGTGAACCTCCCCCGCGCGCGGAAGATGGACGCGCCCGGCTACCAGCCCATCACCGCGGAGCAGATTCCCGTCGTCCCCGTCGAAGGAGGTTTCAACCACAGCACGGTCCGCATCATCGCCGGCACGTACGGTGGCACTCGGGGTCCCGCGAGGACCTTCACGCCCATCACCCTGCTGGACGTGAGGCTCGGCGCGGGGACGGACCTCGAGGTGCCGGTGCCCTCGCACCACAACGCCATGGTGCTCGTCGCCACCGGCCGCGCATCGGTCCAGGACGAGAGCGTCGTCTCGGGGGAGCTCGCCGTCTATGCGAACGACGGGGAGCACCTGACCCTGCACGCCGACGAGGACACGCACGTCATCGTCCTCGCGGGCGAGCCCATCCGCGAGCCCATCGTCCACCTGGGCCCGTTCGTCATGAACACGCAGCGGGAAATCCTGCAGGCGATTCATGACTTCGAGTCGGGGCGCTTCGGCACCGTCCCGGACGAGGCTCCAGCTCGGAGCTGAGGGCTCCGCACCGGCCGGCTGCGTCTTCCACGGCGCAGCCGGCCCTACCAGGTGATGATGTACGTGCAGCTCGCGCCGCCCTTCGCCCGGCACCCCGTGCTGAGGTCATGGACGAGGGTGGCGGTGGGCTCGAAGCGCTGGGCGAAGCCCTTGAGGAGCCCCTGGTCGAACCGGCACGGATAAGGCGTGTCACACACCATGTGGACCTCCTTCTTCCCCTCCACCGGGCGGTACGCGTAGTGCCCGATTCCCTCCAGCATCTGCCCCGTCGCCGGGTCGAACATGGGCGTGCCGTCCCGGCAGTGGTTCATGTGGAAGGCGATGTCCGTGCCGGCGAGCACCGAGTGGGCGTCCGAGAGGCCCGGGGGCAGCACGGCGTTCTTCGGCACCAGGGTGCCAATCTTCTCCAGGCCGCGGCCGCCGAGCAGCGTGTCGATCTTCTTGTACGCCTCCAGGTAGTGCTCCACCGGGTACCAGGCGTTCGCGTCGATGACGAGCGCGCCGGAGGCATCCCGCGTCTCGACCTTCAGGACCTGCAGCAGCTCGGCGACGAGGACGGAGAACGACTTGACGGCTTCGATGACGGCACGGGCGCTGGTGCCGCTGACGGTGATGCCGGGCGCGTAGGGGACCTTGGCCATGGAGGGACTCCCGGGAGGTGTGTGGCTGCGTGGGGACGCGCGGCCTGCTAGCGCCGGCTCGAGTCGAGGGCGCGGTGGGCGGTGTGGTTGCGCAGGTAGAGGAAGCACTCCTTGAGCCCATCCCTCAGACTGCCGAGCGTCTTCACGTCGCGCAGGTCCACGCCAATCTGGACCAGCGTCTGGGCAATCAGCGGGCTGATGCCGGTGACGACACAGTAGGTGCCGAGCAGGCGGGCCGCGTTCACCATCTTGATGAAGTGGTTCGCCGTCGCCGTGTCCACCACCTCCACACCGGTGATGTCGATGATGGCGCAGCGGGCCTTGCCCTGGACGATGCGGTGCAGCAGCCGCTCCGTCATGTCCAGCGAGCGCTGCGTGTCCATGACGCCGACAATGGGGAGCGTGAGGACGTCCTCCCACAGCTCGATGATGGGCGTGGACAAGTCCCGGATGGCCAGGCGCTGCTGCTCGATGGTGGAGAGCTTCTCCTCCAGCTCGCGCCGCGTGCCCTCCAGCTTCTGGATGGACAGCTCGTTCTCACGCACCGAGGCGTGGAGCTGGCGGGCGAAGAGGTTGATGGTCTCCTCGAACGAGGAGAAGGCGTCCTCTTCCGTCACCGGGATGAGGTGCTGGGCCGGGTCGAACTCCCCGAGGGAGATCATCGACAGCACGTCTCGGATGCGCTCGAGACGGTCGAGGTCTATCTCGACGGTCGGCGGGGATGCAGGCAACGGTTGGGACATGGGCATGCCTGGACCAGGCCCCGAGGGGGTGGGGAGCGTTGGAGCAGGCCGGGCCGGGCTGATGAAATGTTATGCCGAAAACAAAAACATCCATCAAGGGGGTGGCGACGGACCCCCACTGAGTCAATTCCCATACACGACAACCAGGCAAGGGCTCACGCCCGCCTGCCGCTCCCCCGTGAGGCTCGCGCCTCAGCCGCGTACCTCTATCTCCCGGACCTCACGCGATAGCTCGCGAACCTGGACCTTCACGTCGAGGAAGTGCGCCATCGTCTCCAGTTGCGTCTGGGCATGCCCGTCGAGCGGCAGCGTGCGGAACGAGCCACCCTTCGCCAGCGCGAGCAGCAGCAGCAGCTGGTCGCACAGGTGCTCGCCCACGGGGACCTCGGCGTCCAGGTAGCGCTTCACCTCGGCGGCCACCTCCTCGCCCACCGTCTCCGCGCGCTTGCCCCGCTCGCCGAACGCGGTGAAGACCTCCGTCACGTGCTCGCTCTCCACCTCGGCCACCACCACGTTACCGGGGCCCGGTGAGCGCTTCAGCTCCTCGGTGCGCAGCTCGTCCGGCCGCCACTTCAGCGCGCCCGCCACCGTCTCCAGCTCGCGCTGGGCCACGTTGAAGGGAATCATCGCCACCACCGCCTTCACCTCGCGGCGCAGCACCCGTCCCCGCTCCAGCAGGTGCAGCGGCTTGAGCGGCGCGGGGTGCACGTCCACGCGGAACCTGCCGCCTCCCGCCGGGAAGAAGCCCGGCCGCTCCAGCGTCGCCTCCACCGCCGGCCCCATCCGCCGCACCAGCGGCAGGAAGGCCTTCTGGAGGAAGTCGAACGGCGGCGCCGCCGGGTTGTGCGTCCCGCCCTCCAGCATCAGCGTGGACTGCGAGCCCGCCATCAGCAGCGCGGGGAGCACCGTCTGGAGCACCAGCGTCGCGCTGCCCGCCGTGCCCACGGAGAAGTGGTAGTTGCCCGGCGCCAGCGCCCGGGGACGGAACGTCAGCTCGCGCGAGCCCAGCTCCGCGCCGGACACCTCGGCCGCGCCCACCGCCTCCGCCGCCTTCACCCCGGTGAGGTGCTGGCGCAAGAGGCCCGGCTTCTTCCGGCCCGCACGGATGTGGGTGATGGTGAACGGCGTCCCCGTCACCAGCGACAGCGCCAGCGAGGTGCGCAGCACCTGCCCGCCGCCCTCTCCCTTCGAACCGTCGATGCGCACCATCTGCAGCCTCCTCGCTCCCCGCGACTCACGGACCACCCGGGACGGACTGACACCTATCCAAAAATAGCGGCGCCCGCTCCCCCCATCCTGGCGGCCTTTCGGCCTCTGAGGGGGAAGCGGGCGCCTCGGTGTCTTCATCCCGGCATGGTCACCTCGTGGGGTTCGGGTTGACGTCTCCGCCCTACCCCTTCACGCAGACCACCTGCTTCAGCGTGTGGACCACTTCCACCAGGTCCGCCTGCGCCGCCATCACCGCATCGATGGGCTTGTACGCAGCCGGCGTCTCGTCGATGACGTCCACGTCCTTGCGGCACTCCACGCCCGCCGTCGCCTTCACGTGGTCCTCCAGCGTGAAGCGCTTCTTCGCCGCCTCACGCGACATCACCCGGCCCGCGCCGTGGCTGCAGGAGTGGAAGGCCTCGTCGTTCCCCTTCCCGCGGACGATGTACGAACGCGCCCCCATGCTGCCGGGGATGATGCCGAGGTCACCCTCGCGCGCCCGCACCGCGCCCTTGCGCGTCACGAAGCAGTTCTTCCCGTAGTGGTGCTCACGGGAGATGTAGTTGTGGTGGCAGTTCACCGCCTCCTCCATCAGCTCGAACGGCGGCAGCTCACCGCTCAGCTTCAGGGCCTCCACCGCCGAGTGCAGCATCAGCTGGCGGTTGGTGGCGGCGTAGTCCTGCGCCCAGCTCACGGCGAAGACGTAGTCATCGAAGTGCTCCGTCCCCTCGGCCAGGTACGCCAGGTCCGCGTCGGGGAGGTTGATGAACCAGCGGCGCATGTCCTCCTTCGCCAGCTCGATGAAGTAGCTGCCGATGCGGTTACCCACGCCGCGCGAGCCGGAGTGCAACATCAGCCACACGCCGTCCGCCTCGTCCAGGCACAGCTCGATGAAGTGGTTACCCGTCCCGAGCGTCCCGAGGTGCGCCAGGTCCGGCCCACGGCCGATGCGCGGGTGCTTCGCGACGATGGTGTCGTACCCCTCCATCAGCCGCAGCCACGCGTCCTGGTGCGCGGCCGGAGCCACGCGCCACGCGCCCACGTCGTTACGGCCGCCGTTGTCCGTGCGGCCGTGCGGCACCGCGCGCTCGATGGCCGAGCGGACCCCACGCAGCGAGTCCGGCAGCTGGTCCGCGCGCAGCGTCGTGCGCACCGCAATCATCCCGCAACCGATGTCCACGCCCACCGCCGCCGGCACCACCGCGCCCACCGTGGGGACGACGCTACCGACAGTCGCCCCGTAGCCGCGGTGCACGTCCGGCATCACCGCGACCCACTTGTGGATGAAGGGCAGGCCCCGGAGGTTGCGCAGCTGCTTCTTCGCCTCGTCCTCGAACGGCACACCCACCGTCCACGCCTTGATGGGGCGACCCGCCTCGTCCGACAGCACCTCGTAGCTCGCGTTGTTGCGGTTCATGGCTTCTACCTTTCGGTCGTCTGCCCAGGCGCTTGCGTCCTGCGTCCTGGTCACGTTGGGAGGTAGAGCAGCCGGCGTGCCAACCCCTCTTCCGAGGGAAGCCACTCCGGGCGAGGTGCTTCCGCCTATCCCTTCGGATAAAGTCCTATCTGAATGGCGAAGACACGGGCGCGCAGGACGGTGGTCCTCGGGATGCTGGGGACGACGCTGGACACGGGACAGGGGCCGGGGCGGTGGACGAAGTGGCGGCCCACGGTGGCGCTGTGCCAGCAGGAGGACCTGGTGGTGCACCGGCTGGAGCTGCTGCACCCACCCAACGCCACGGCGCTGGCGGCGACGCTGGTGGGGGACATCCGCCAGGTGTCCCCGGAGACGCAGGTGCGCCCCACGCCGCTGGACCTCCAGGACCCGTGGGATTTGGAGGAGACCTACGGCGCGCTGCTGGACCACGTGCGCGGGTACACCTTCAACCCGGAGGAGGAGGACTACCTCGTCCACATCACCACCGGCACGCACATCGCGCAGATCTGCATGTTCCTGATGGTGGAGAGCCGGCTCATCCCCGGGAAGCTGGTGCAGGTGTCTCCGGTGGGGCGGGGCTCCGGGGCGGGCACGCACACGCTCATCGACCTGGATTTGTCGCAGTACGACACGCTGGCCGCGCGCTTCCGGCAGGAGCAGCGCGAGGGCCTGTCCTTCCTCAAGGCCGGCATCGACACGCTCAACCCCGCGTTCAACCGGCTCATCGAGCGCATCGAGCAGGTGGCGATGAACTCGCGCGCCCCGCTGCTCATTACCGGCCCCACGGGCGCGGGCAAGTCCCAGCTCGCGCGGCGCATCTACGCGCTGAAGAAGGCGCGGCGCGGGGTGGCCGGCTCCTTCGTGGACCTCAACTGCGCCACGCTGCGCGGCGACGGCGCCATGTCCGCCCTCTTCGGCCACGTGAAGGGCGCCTTCACGGGGGCGCTGAGCGACAGGCCGGGGCTGCTGCGGCAGGCGAACGGCGGCGTGCTGTTCCTGGACGAGATTGGCGAGCTGGGCGCGGACGAGCAGGCCATGCTGCTGCGCGCGCTGGAGGACAAGCGCTTCCTGCCGGTGGGCTCCGACAAGGAGGTGGAGAGCGACTTCCAGCTCATCGCCGGCACCAACCGCGACTTGCAGCTGGAGGTGGAGCGCGGCCGGTTCCGTGAGGACCTGCTCGCGCGCATCAACCTGTGGACCTTCCGGCTGCCCGCGCTGCGCGAGCGCCCCGAGGACATCCCGCCCAACCTCCTCTACGAGCTGGACCAGGCGTCGGAGGCGGTGGACACCCGCGTCACCATGAACAAGGAGGCGCAGGAGCGGTTCCTGGGCTTCGCCACCTCACCGGAGGCGCGGTGGACGGGCAACTTCCGCGACCTCAATGCGGCCGTGCTGCGCATGGCCACGCTCGCGGTGGGCGGGCGGATTACCCGCGACGTGGTGGACGAGGAGCTTGCCCGGCTGCGCGAGCAGTGGCGCCCCGCGGGGACGCGGGCGGACTCGCGCACGGGCGCGACGGACCTGGTCGCGGAGGTGCTGGGCGAGGACCTGGCCCGGGAGCTGGACCGGTTCGACCGCGTGCAACTGGCGGACGTGCTGGGCGTCTGCCGGGCGGCGCGCTCGCTGTCGGACGCGGGGCGCGTGCTCTTCGCCCAGTCGCGCGCGCGCAAGCAGAGCGTCAACGACGCGGACCGGCTGAAGAAGTACCTCGCGCGCTTCGGGCTGACGTGGGCGGACGTGTCCACGCGGGGCACGACGGAAGCGGCGTGAGCGCTTCACCTCACGCGCAGTGGCGAGGCCTCCACGGACGCCGCACGTCTCCCTGCGCTTCACGGTGAGAGCTGGCCCGGAGGCGCCTCGCCTGGCCGCACCGCGAAGAGCACCTCGGGCGGGGCGGACTCCACCTCCGGGAACACCCGGGCCGGGTCGTCCAGCAGCGGCGCGGGCAGGTCCTTCACGTGCCGGTCGAAGAAGGCGCGCAGGCACTCGGCCAGCACCCGCAGCATCCGCCGGCCGTCGATGGTCCCCAGCGCCATCCTCGCGGGGGACCAGCCGCGCAGGGGCAGCATCGCGCAGTCCGTGAAGCTCGCGTGCCCGGCGCCGTGAATCTGGAGGCTGTAGCCGGGCCGGCCCTCCCTGAAGACGCGCTGCCAGCCGCGCACCACGTGGCGCTGGTCCGCGCGGCAGTACTCCTCCGAGTTGAACATGCCCCGGCGCACGGACTCGCCGCAGGGCTGCACGTACTCGGGATGCTCGCCAAAGACTTCGAGCACCGGCCTCGCCACCCCGCTGCGCGCCACCGCCGTCCACAGCCCGCCGTCGAGGATGGCCACGGCCCGGCAGCGCGCGTCCCGGGCGCAGTGCTCCGCCGCCGCGTTCCCTCCCATGGAGTGGCCCAGCACGCCCAGCCGCTCCAGGTCCAACGCCCCCGAGAAGCGCCCGGACTCCACGCCCAGCCGCGCCAGCCGGTCCACCACGTTCCGCAGGTCCTCCGCCTTCACCTCCACCACCTCCGCGCGGCTGCGCACGTCGTCGGCATACGGGGCATGCGACACCTGCAGCGCGCCTCCCACGCTCGCGGGCCGGAACCAGCGCACGCGCCCGTCCGCGAAGACGGACACCGGGAGCATCTCGTACGTGTGGCTCACGGCCGCGACGACATAGCCGTGGCTCGCCAGCTCCTCGAACAGCGCCGTGTAGAAGGGCGGAGGAAAGCCCGCGGGCGAGAAGACCAGCACGGGGTGCGGCGCCCCCACGCCCGCCACCCGCGCCTCCGGCACCGCGTGCGCACGCACCCGCTTCGCCCGGAAGCCCCAGAAGGGCGCCGAGCGCCACCACGCGCCCGGCAGGTACGCGCCCGGGCCCGCGTCCGGCTCCGGCACCGCCGGGTACCAGAGCCAGGCGGACAGCTCCCGGCCCCGTCCTGGCTGCGGCGCGAAGGGCTCCGGGCGCGCGAGGTCCACCAGGTCGACGGCGCTCCGCCCCACGGTGAAGGGGCCCGTCGGAGTGGGCAGCTCCACCGCGCGCCGGGCCTGGCTCCAGGCGTGCACCTGCTGGCGCAGCGTCGCCACGACGGACAGCACGCGGGCCCGCCAGGAGCGCCCTTGCGAGGAGGAGACCGGACTCATGGCTGGCCCCTCTCCGGCAGCATCACCGCCACGAGCAGCAGCAGGAAGGCCAGGCTCGACGACGCGAGCCGCACCCGGTTGATGCGGAAGTAGCGCTCGCGCACCGCAATCCAGTTCTCCGGAAGGGCCCAGGCGTTCCAGCCGAGGATGATGTCGTACACGGGCTCGGCGCCGTACCGGGAGACCAGGAAGGTGCCCACGGTGAAGACGAGCACGCCCACCAGCGTCAGCACGAAGCGGGGGCTGTCCGCGTCCCGCCACCCCAGCACCAGGGCCGCCACCGGCGCGAGCACGGAGGCCAGGATGAGGACCTGGTTCACCGGGGCCTTGCGCGCCATGGGAAGGAAGCGCTGCATCACCCGGGTGAAGTCCGCGCCCGACATCCGCTTCAGCAGCTTCTGGAGCAGGAAGAGCACGGCGGCCAGCAGGCCGCTGAACAGCCCGCTCGTGAAGACCCCCAGGGCCAGCGCAATCGAGGCGGCACGCATCGTCCTCTCCTCGACGGAAAGCTGACCATCCGCCACCCGGTGTGCCGTCCGGAAGAAGGCAGCCCTCCGGAAAAGCGCAGTCCAGGAACCGGGCGGGTGACCGGCTCTCCCCTCGTCGGTGTTTCAGGAGGAGCGGGTATCGGCCTGGGCCTCCGAGGCGCGCTACCGGATGAGGTAGTACGCGTCCTGCCGCGGCACGAAGAACTTCCAGCCCTCGTCGGTGAGGTACGCCGGGTCCTCCTGCATCACGAACACCTTCTGCCCGTCCCACTCGGGCACGGCGGTGGCGGTGTTCAGCTCGATGGCGATGTACGAGCCGTTGCGCAGCAGCCTGGGCTCCTCCTTCCGGCTCGCCGAGCGGAAGTCGATGTGCGCCCCCAGCGCGTGGCCCTGGTTGCCCAGCGGGTGGCTGTAGACCATCGCCTCGATGCCGCGCGTCTTCATCTCCGCCATCGTCTCGTCGTACACCTCCGCCGAGGAGCGGCCCGGCCGCGAGGCCCGCAGCATCAGCACGTCCTGCAGCGCCCGGGTGTTGTCCAGCGCCCGCTTCAGCCCCTCGGGCGCGTCCGTCTCCCCCTCGCGCAGCACGTACGCCATCTTCTGCCAGTCCGAGCTCAGCCCCATGTAGGTGATGCCGAAGTCCACGTGCACCAAATCTCCACGCTGGATGACCACGTCCTCCGTCGCCGTCGCGAGGAAGCCCCGGGAGGTCTTGTTCGCCAGCCCCTTGCGCTGCACGCGCAGGTCCGGCTGGAACCAGGTGTCCACGCCCAGCGCCCACAGCCTGTCGTAGAGCCAGCGGCGCACGTCGCCCACCGTCGTCTTCCCCGGCACCACCACCGCGGACGACAGGGCCTCCCGCACCACCGACTCCGTCAGCGCCACCAGCGTCCGGTAGTACTCCCACTCCTCCGGCAGCCGCGTGTCCAGGTACTCCTCGATGAGCGGCGCCGCGCTGACGAAGCGTGCTTCCGCCTCCGGCCCCAGGCTGTCCAGCAGGAAGGCGTAGCCGTCGCGCGTGAGGCTGCGCGTCACGCCGCGCTTGCCGCCGATGCCCAGCGCAATCGCCCGGGGCTGGTAGCGCGCGTCCAGCTCCGACAGCACCTGCTTCGCGGTGCGCCCCTCGGTGGACACCTCGAAGAAGCGCGTGAGCCCGGGGTCCGAGTAGCCCGTCAGCGCCACCCGCTTCAGGCCCTCCGCCCCCGCGTCCACGAAGAGGAAGACGTCCCGGTTGCCCGCGTACGGCCGGGGCGGCGCCACGAACTGCGTGAGCGGATCATCGTGGAACTCCTCGTTGACGATGATCCACATGCCCACGCCGTGCCGCCGCATCAGCTCCAGCAGCAGCCCGTGGCGCTTCTCCAGCCAGGCCTCACGCACGGCCAGCTGCCCGGACCAGGACAGCAGCCGCGGCGCCTCGGCCTCCGGTCCCCGGCGGGCAGGCGTGGCACACCCGGCCAGCAGCACGCACCCGAGAACCGCCCACTTCACACACCGCATTCGAGGACTCCTCTCGCGAAGAGCCCGCACCCTATCTCAGGACACCAGGAGTCCCCCGCCTCCGGAGTGCTTGGACACTCCGGAGACGGAGGACCTGGGGCGCGTTCCTCCCTCATGCCTTGGACGCCGCACCCTGGCCCTCCGGTGGACTCGTTCCCCTCCAACCGAGTCGCTGTTGCTCGTTCCCCCCAGGCCTCGACGAGCCCACCCCAAAGATGACGGCCGTCCCCCGACGCCGTCTGCCAGAGCGGAGCGCCCGGACCCCTCGCGCCAAACCTCAGAAGCTGGCGATCTGGAATTCCAGGTCGTCTTCGTAGAACTGCTCGACTTCCAGCCCCCCCTGGTCCTCACCGCGACCTGCCGTCTCCCCCTTCACCACCACCGCCCCCTCCTGCACCTCGCTGACTTCCGGCTGGGCCCCCCAGGCGCCGCTCAGGGCCCCCCGGCCCTCTTCCGGCGCCCACAGCCCTGCGGCCTCCCCATGGCCACGTGCGTCACAGCGGAACATCTCTCCCCCCTTCAGCGTCGGGCGCCTCGGCGTGACCACCACCGCCGCCCTTCCTCCTCAAAGACGCAACCCACCCTTTTTCTTGTGCGTCTTGTTCAAAATAATTTCGGGGCCCTCCCCTGGGTGGGAAAGGCCCCGCAAAACACGAAACCTGTATTTGTTACATGTGACACATGGGACGGCGGACTACGCCCGGGGCGCCCCGCCGTCCTCGTCCGAAGGGCTCTCCACGGCGGAGGTCGGAACGGACAGCTTCGCGGAGTAGGGCTGGGCGACGAGCCCCTTCGTGATTTCCGGCGGCGGGTCCTTGGGGTTGATGTTCTCCACCGGCGCGTCCGCGCCCACTGCCCTCGGGTCCTGGTTCACCACGGCATCCCCCTCATGTCGGGTCGCCTGGAAGGGTCCGGCGCCATGCCGTCACCGCGCGACCGCGCGGATAGAACGTGCAGGGTCGGTTTTCTTGTCACTCGAACAGCAGCACGCCGAGGACCCAGGTCGCGGAGGCGTCGGCCGCGAGCCACCGCTGGCGCTCGTCGCGCAGGGCGATGGCCGGCGGCGCGCCCGCGCGGATGCGCTCCCGCACCTGCTCGAAGAAGCGCCCGGCCGAGTCGGGGATGTCCACCGTGGAGGCCAGCACGGTGCTGGCCCCCGCCTCGATGAAGGCCACCGGCAGGCTGAAGGACTCGTGCAGGAAGGGCGTGGCCCGCGCCGCGCCGCACGCGGCCAGCAGCACCAGCGGCGCGCCCGTCAGCCGCTGGGCCCGCACCTGGGCGGCGGAGAGCGCGTAGCGCCCGTCCTCCTCCGGCGCCAGCACCACCAGCGACGCGTCCGACATCTCCGGGCTGTAGGCCCCGTGCGCGTGCAGCTCCACCTCGCTGGCGTCCGCCATGGCCTCCAGCACGCGCGACGGCCATCCGCGTGGCCATGCTCCGCAACTACCGGCCGCAGCGCACCGTGAAGTTCATCGGCTACGCCGCCGAGGAAGTCGGCCTGCGCGGCTCCAAGGAGATT
>NZ_JAJVKV010000034.1 GCF_024198175.1 Pyxidicoccus xibeiensis | reverse complement strand
GGCGCGGGCGCTGGCCTCGGCGGCGCGCTCGGCCGCGGCGGCGGCGCGCTCGGCGGCGGCAGCGGCGCGCTCCTCCGCGCTCGTGGGCGCGGCGGCGGGAGTGGAAGGCGCAGGCGTCTGGGCCTGCAGGGAGGTGGCAATCAACAGCGCGGCGGAAAGCATCCGGGTCTCCAGGTCTTGTCAGTGCCGGCGGACATGGACCTGGGGAGCAGGAGGCGACTGCCACACCCCGGGGCCGGCGTGAGCCCTTCCTGCTCCAAAGAGGGGCCGTGCTTCAATCCCTAATGTGCTTGATTCGGCCGTCCCTGCCTCACCGAGGAGGTCCACCCCCTTGAGTCCCGCCCGACTCCTGCTGCTGTCCGCCCTGCTGCTGCCGGCCCTGGCCTCCGCCCAGCGCGTCACCGTTCCGGTGGATGTGGGTGTGGGCCCCGCCGCCTTCCTCTTCTTCGGGCCCGTCTTCGAAGACCAGCCCATCCACACCGGGCTGAAAATCTCGGTGGACGCGGTGCTGGACCGGGAGTGGCTGCGCAAGAACGAGCGCGTCATCCCCAAGCGCTACCGGAAGCAGGCGCGCAGCGTGAGCGAGATTCGAATCTCGCCGTCCATCCTCATTCCGGACTCGCTCATCATCTCCCCCAAGCTGCGTGACACCGGCATGTACGGCGTCACCTGGAAGCCGCTGTCACTGGGCCTGCCGCTGTCCTCCAGTCCGGTGCGCCTGTCCGTGGGCGGCGGGCTGCTGCTGACGTATGCGTACCTGCACTCGGACACCCTGGACGACACGCACTTCGTTCGGCCCGGCGCGTCGTTGGGCGTGGACCTGGAGCTCCAGCTGGCCAAGAGCTTCCTCATCAGCGTGGGCTGGGAGTCCGCCCTCTACGTGCCGCAGGAGCTGGGAGGGCTCGGGTTTCCGGACCGGCTGCGCGACGGCATCTTCCACGTGGGCCAGGCGTACCTGCAGCTCCACTTCCGCTTCCCGTACACCACGCGGCTGTGAGCCGGGGCCCTGCTGCGTGCGGGAGCGGACGCGGCTAGCCTGCGCCGCCATGCACCTGGTCCTTGCCACCGAAGCGCAGAAGGCCGAGCGCGACCGCGTCACCCACGCCGCGTGGGGCTCTCCGCTCACCGTGGAGCAGTTCCACCAGCGGGAGCTGCGGCTGCGCGCCCACCCCTGGTGCCGCGAGGGCATGCGCACGTGGCTGCTGTGCGCGGATGACGGCCGCGTGCTGGCCTCGTGCGAGACGTTCCTCAACGAGAGCTGGCTGCGCGGCCCGGACGGCCAGCACGTGCGCGGCGACAGCTTCTCCATCGCCAGCGTCTTCACCGAGGAGGCCCTGCGCGGCCACGGCCATGCCACGCGGCTGATGGACCTGGTGGCCGCGGAGCTGGAGCGCACCTCGCCCCGGGGCCACGCCGCCGTGCTCTTCTCCGACGTGGGCGCCCCCCTCTACCGGCGCTCCGGCTACCACGAGACGCCCGCCTGGGACTGGCACCTGCCGTCCGGGGCCGCCGCGGTGCCCGCCTCCGTGACGCTGCTGGGGGACGTGGACGTGGCGGCGGCGCTGGGCCGGATGCGGCGGCCGGACGCCCCCTTCTTCCTCTGGCCGAGCCCCGAGCAGGTGGACTGGCACCTGGAGCGGGAGCGCATCTACGCGGAGGTGCTGCGCCGCCCCCGGCCCGAGGCGTGTGGCGCCCGGGTGGGCGACTCCACGGCCCTGTGGGCGATGATGGCCCGCTACGGCGAGCTGGTGGTGCTGATGCTGGACGCGCGCTCCGACGCGGAGGCCGCCGCGCTGGTGGAGACGGCCCGGGGCATGGCGCACCGGGCCGGGCTCGCGAAGGTGGTGCTGTGGGAGGAGCCGGGCACCGCCGACCGGGTCTCACGCCTGCCCGGGGCCATCCGCGTGGCGAGGGACGGCGCCCTGCCCATGGTGCGGCCCCTGCGCGCCGGGCTGCCGTCCGCTCCGGAAGTCCCCTTCCCTCGCGCGCTCTGGGTGTGAGCGCCGGATAGGATGGGGCCATGGCCAAGCGGACCCGCATCATCGAGGGCACCTGGAACTGCACGTCCTGTGACACCAAGGGCATTCCCGCGCGCCACAAGCTCTGCCCCAACTGCAACAACCCGCGCGAGGTGACGGGCAAGGAGTCGGAGTTCGACTTCGGCGGCGTGGACGCGAAGAGCGGCAAGTCCCTGCGCGAGGGCGTCACCGACCAGGCAGCGCTGGAAGTCGCCGCCGCGGGCGAGGACTGGTTCTGCGCGTACTGCGGCGCGGCCAACCGGGGAGACACGCCCCGCTGCAAGCAGTGCAGCGCGGAGCGCACCCCCGACGCGAAGGCGGCCCCGCTCCAGGCCTTCGATGCCCCCGCGCCGCCCCCCGCGCCCCCGCCGAAGCAGCCGATGGGGAAGAAGAAGTGGCTGGTGCTGGGGGCGCTGTTCTCCTGCTGCTTCAGCACGTGCCTCTTCGGCGTGTGGGCCGGCAGCACCAGCGAGCTGCCCGGCGAGGTGACGGGCACCGCGTGGAAGCGCGCCGTGGTGCAGGAGCGCTTCACGCCGGTGGCCAGGACGGGCTGGCGGGACGAGCTGAGCGCCACCGCGCCGCGCATGCCCGTCAACGGCGCCGGTGAGGTGGCGGGCGTGGTCAACGTCCGCGACTGCGTGTCGCGCCAGCGGGGCACGCGCAAGGTGGCGGATGGCACGGAGCGGGTGTGCCGGACGAAGTCTCGCAAGGTGGCGTGCGGCACGGAGGAGAAGTGCCGCCGCCGCGACAAGGGCAACGGCTTCGTCGAGGAGGTCTGCGAGGACGTGACGAAGTACTGCAGCGAGAGCTACGAGGACTGCCAGAACGAGACGCGCTACCGCACCGAGCCCGTCTTCTCGCAGCAGTGCACGTACGACACCTACGAGTGGAAGCCGGTGGACCGGCGCGAGGCCTCCGGCAGCGATGACCGGCCGCGCTGGCCGGAGCTGTCCGTCAGCGGCGTGGACCGGGTGCGCCGCGAGGAGACGTACTCGGTGAACATCCGCTACGAGGACGACGGGGTGAAGGAGCACGTGCTCGAGCCCAAGAGCGAGCAGGAGTTCCTGGGGTGGAAGAAGGGCCAGGGCGTCAACCTCACCGTGACGAACCTGGGGAAGGTGGAGAAGGTCGTCCCGCGTTGAGTCACCGAGCCCCGAGCTCCCCGAGGTTCCACACCCATGGAGTGCACCCGCTGTGGCGCCTGCTGCGTGGCGCCGGACATCGCCGCGCTGGACAAGCCGCTGGGCCTGCGCTGCCCGCACCTCACCGAGGACAACCTCTGCGGCGTGTACGAGCGGCGGCCGGACGTGTGCCGCTCCTACGAGGCGGATGAGCTCTGCCGCCTCATCGAGGCCCCCACGCTGGACGAGCGCGTGGGCAAGTACCTGGCCCTCTTCGAGCTCACCGCGGAGGCGGAGGCCGTGAAGCAGCAGGGCTGCCCCTCCATGCGGAGCGCCCGCCGCCTGGGGGCCGGGCGCCCGCCTTCCAGCTCCTGACAGCAGTCGCTGGCCCGGCGGGCTTGTCCCTTGTCCCCGCCGCGCGCGGGCGGTATCCCCGGGCCGTGCGATTCCAGCCGACCCAGCCCTTCATCCCCGCGCCCGGCCTGGCGAACGAGCATGCGCAGACCATCTACGCGTCGCTCGCGCGCCCCAGCCATGCGCCCACCGTGCGCCGGGAGCGCCGGGAGCTGACCGACGGGGACTTCGTCGATCTGGACTCCTTCGACGGTCCGCGCGGCGCGCCGCATGTGGTGGCGCTGCATGGCCTGGAGGGCTCGTCCCAGGCCGGCTACATCATCGCCATCCTCCGGGGCGCGGCGGAGCGGGGCTGGGGCGCCACCGCGCTCAACTTCCGCTCGTGCAGCGGCGAGCCCAACCGGCTGGCGCGCTCGTACCACTCGGGCGACATCGACGACGCGCTCACCGTGCTGCGCGAGGTGCGCGCCCGCGTCACCGGGCCCGTCTTCGCCGTGGGCTTCTCGCTGGGCGCCAACGTGCTGTGCCGCCTGCTGGAGGACCAGGGCGACGCCGCGCCCGTGGACGCCGCCGCCTCCGTCAGCGCGCCGTACGACTTGGACGCGTGCTGCCGGAAGCTCGACGGCGGCGGCCCCTTCCACCGGCTGTACCGGGAACGCTTCCTGCGCACGCTGAAGCAGAAGGCGCGCGAGAAGCTGCGCCGGTTCCCCGGTGTCTTCGACGGCCGCGCCATGGAGGCCGCCCGCACCATCCGCGCCTTCGACGACACCGTCACGGCCACCCTGCACGGCTTCCGCGACGCGGCCCACTACTACGCCGAGGCGTCGTCAGGCCCGCGTCTGCATGCCATCCGCCGCCCCACCCTCCTGCTGAGCGCCGCGGATGACCCGATGCTGGAGTCGCCCGTCATTCCCCCCGCAGCCACGCAGAACCCGCTGCTGAGCGTGGTGGTGACGGAGCGCGGTGGCCACGTGGGCTTCGTCGCGGGCCGCGTACACCGCCCGCACTTCTGGGCGGAGGCGCAGGTGCTGGAGTTCTTCGGCGCGGTCCGCGCCTAACCGAAGGACAGCAGGATGCCGAGCTTCGCGGTGGGCCGCACGCTGCGCACGCCCCAGGGCCGGGCCTCCGCGGGCGCCAGCGCGCCCCGGTAGGGCTCGTCCAGGTCCGCCATACCGGGCCCGTACAGCTCCATGCCGGTGATGCCGCCGCGGATGAAGAACGTGAGCCGCCCGGGCGTGTTCGCCTCGAAGCCCAGGAGCGCGCTCGCGTACGTGTAGCCCACGCGCTCGAAGGAAGGGCTGGGCAGCTGCGTCCGGTCGGCCAGCCGCCGCTCCAGGCCGCGCGCGTTCGCGGGCTCGGCATGGCCGAGCTCCAGCGTCAGCGCTGGCGTCAGCCAGCCTCGCATCGGCAGCAGCGTGAGCCCTGCCCTCGCACCACCGCGAATGCCGTTGTGCGTGCCTCCCAGGTGCAGGCGCACCACCTGCGTCGGCCGGAAGGACACCGAGAGCCCCGCGCCTTCCGGAATGCTCGCGTCCAGCATCAGCCCGAAGGGCGCGAGCCGCTCCGGGTCCTGCATCCGCTTCCGCATCTCGGCCGAGGGCGTCACTCCCGCCGCGAGCGCGACCTGCGCCGTCAACATCAGCCCCACCGCGGTGAGCGTGGACACTCCCCCCATGAACCGTCTCCCACCCCTCGCCGCCGTCACCGGACACGCCCCCATCCCCGAGGCCATCTCCGTCACTCCCGCTTGCCGCTCCCAGGTGGACCGTCCCCCGGCGCGAACCTGTTCCGCATCGGGAACCATCACCATCCTCCGCCCCCACCCTGGTTGTTGCGTTCGCCTGGAGCCGACACCGCCTCCAGGAGCCCCTTTTCCTCCCCCGACCCGCCGCCCGAACCCGGTGGGACGACTCCGGAAAGAGGCTGCCCCCTCCCCGTCACCGTCCACCGCTCCGCTCCACCAAGCTGTTCATCCCAGGTGATGCGGGCTCCGAGAGGTCCCCCTCCTCATCGGAGCCCGCCACCCTGCCTACCGCCCTGCCGACATGGACCCGCTGCGCTTCGCCCCCACGAAGCACTGCCTGTCCGCGCCGTCACTCCCCCCTGCCCTTCGAGGCCTGCCTCCCCCACTCCAGACACCGCCTCGAATCCGTCCCCGCCCCTTCGGTTCACGACGCGGCACGGCGCCCCCGCTCCCCCCGACTTCCCCATCCGCCGTACCGCGCCCCGTCCCGCTGCACAGGCCCATAGCATCCGCCGTGCCGAGCACTCGCGGCGCCCAAAAGACTTGTCATTTCATTGGGTTGCGCGGCATTTCCCCTGGGGTGGGGACACCGCGCCAGGGGGAAACCGGAAAAAACTCCGGCCCCCGGGGGTGACCGTCCTAACGTGCCGCGTGTCCGTTGCCGCTGAGGAGAATCCGCTTTGCGCCTGCCGGTCGCAGCTGCCCTGCTCGCCCTCGTCGCCTGCTCCCGCACGACAGAGGGCCCCACGCCCCGGTTGGTGGGTGTCATCAACCCGCGAACCCGCAACGTCACGCCCCCGCTCGTCTGCAACGCCCAGGGAGGCGAGCGAGGCTGGCGCATGGAAGTCTCGGGCGAGGCGTTCGCGCCCATGCCCGGCGACGTGCTCTCCGACGCGCCGATGGCGGCGCTTCCCGAGGTGACGCTGCGCGGCCCCACCACCCTCACGCTGGCGAGGGAGCGCGTCGCCTACGTGCGCCCGGAGCTGCTGTTGGTGGATCTGCCCACCCGGGACACCACCCCGCCGGCGGAGCTGCCCGAGGGGAGCTACTCGGTGGAGGTGACCAACCCCCTGGGAGGCACGGCCTCGCTGGCGGACGCGCTGGTGGTGGTGGCGCCGCCCACCCTGACGCGCGTGGTGCAGCCTCCGGGGGGCTACTCGTTCCTCGAGCCCAGCCCCCTCGTCATCGAGGGCACCCACTTCCGGACCAACACCTTCCCGGTCATCACCCTGCGCCGGACCGATGGCCCGCAGCAGACGCTGTTCGTCACCGCCGTGGTGTCCTCCACGCGCATCGAAACCGAGGTGCCTCCCGGCACCCCCGAGGGGCGCTACGACCTGGTGGTCACCAACCCCGAGGGCTGCGCCGCCACGCTGCCCCAGGCCCTGGACATCACCTACCCGAAGCTGGGCACGCTGACCGTGGAGCCACGCTCCGGGAGCGCGCTGACCAATCAGCCCATCACCCTCACCAACGCGCCCACGGGCAGCCAGCTCGGATTCTCCGGCGGCGTGCCGCGGCTGTTCCTGGTGGCCACCTTGAAGAAGGACCCGTTCTTCGAGCAGGAGATTCCCCTGCGTGACGTGACTTTCGTCTCGCCCACCCAGGTGACGGCGGTGGTCCCCACCTGCACCGGCTTCGAGGAGCCTCCCGCGACCGACCCGAAGTGCCCCGACGGCATCCGGTTCGGCGGCCCCTACGCCATCAAGGTCGTGGACACCAATGGCGCGGTGGGTGAGGTGCCCGCCTCCGCGGGCTTCACCGTCGTCAGCGACGAGGCCGAGGGACTCATGCCGGAAGGTGGAGCCCTCGAGCTGGCTCCCCCGCCTCACGGAGCGCCCGCACCATGAACGCCCTTGCCCTGCTCGCCGCGCTCACCGCGCTCGCCGCTTCCGAGCCTGCCTCGGAGCCTGCTGCCGAGCCCCGTCCCGAGGCCGTGTCCCAGCCCGTTTCCGAGCCCGCTCGGGCTCCCGAGCCGGCCGCGCGTGGCAGCGTCCTGCTCGCTCCGAAGGTGGGCTTCTTCAAGTCCACCACGCCGCTGAGCGGTGACCTCTACCTGGCCGCGGAGGTGGGCTACCTCACCCCGCTGCTGCAGCGGCGCCTGGCAGTGGTGCTGGAGGTGAACTACCACCGGCCAGAGATGCGCGGCACGCTGGAGGATCGGCAGCTCGGCGGCTTCGGCGCGCCACCGGATGGCACCTACGTGCTCGCCGTGCGCGAGGTGGCCTTCCTGCTGTCGGCGGTGTTCCGCTTCGAGCATGCGCTCGGCCCGCTCACGCCCTACGTGGGCGGCGGCCCCGGCCTGTACCTGCACCGCGCCACGGCGGACCTCTTCGGCACGGTGGCCTCGGAGAGCGACGGCGGGCTGGGCCTCCAGGCGCTGGCGGGACTGGAGCTGCCGATGGGCCCCGGTGGCCCCTTCGTGGAGGCGCACTACCACTTCGCACCGGTGGACTTCGTCACCACGGGAGAGGTGAACGCGGGCGGCTTCCTCGCGAGCGTGGGTTACCGCTTGCGCCTGTAGGGCCAGGCGCCGGGCTCGGCTTCCTGTGTCCGATGGGAAGAGAAGCCTCCGCAGCCAACGGACAGGGGGAACATTCCGCGAGGCGCGGGCTGCACGGCCCTCGTGCGGGATGGTAGGAACAAAGTGTGCCCAACGTCCTCATCGTGATTGTCGCGGCGGTCGTGGTGCTGGTGGGCCTCATCGCCTTCGCGGCGGGGGCGCTGGCCGCCAACCGCCTGGGCCGGCTGGTGCTGCTCGGCGGGCTCGGGTTGCTGCCGCTGGTCGTCACCGGGGCCGGTGTCACGATGGGCGTGCGCGAGTCGAGCCAGACGCAGTTCTGCGTGAGCTGCCACGAGATGGAGCCCTACGGGCAGAGCCTCTTCGTGGACAACGCCGAGTCACTCGCGGCGATGCACTACCAGAAGCGCCTCATCCCGCGAGACTCCACCTGCTACGCGTGCCACACCGACTACGCCCTCTTCGGTGACGCGAAGGCCAAGCTCAACGGCCTCCGTCACGTCTGGGTCCACTACTTCGGAACCATCCCGGAGCAGCCCAAGCTCTATCAGCCGTATCCCAACTACAACTGCCTGCACTGCCACGACGACGCGCGCGGCTACCTCGAGTCCGCATCCCACCGGGAGCTGCGGGCCGAGCTCCAGAGCGGACAGCGCTCCTGCCTCACCTGCCACACGCTCGCGCATGACATGGATGGTGTGAAGGCCCGGAAGTTCTGGCAGGCGGAGGCACCATGAGCCACGAGAAGCGCATCCGCGTCTCCGCCCTCTTCGTCCTGCTGGGCCTGCTGGTGCAGCTCTTCACCAGCCTCCACTGGACGCCACTGACCTTCGTCCTCTTCGCCAGCCTGGGCGTGCCCCTCGTCCTGCTGGGCGTGGGCCTCTACGTGTCCACCGTGTGGAAGATTCTCAAGGAGCAGAAGGCACTGTGAGCTCGGACTCCCCGGCCCCTCGACCCCCGGCACTCTCCGCACGGCGCAGCTTCCGCGGGTGGCTCGCGCTCCTCGGCGGCGCCCTCTTCGCCACGCCCATCCTCGCCTTCACCCTGCCCCAGGACGTGCGCATTCCGCCGGTGAAGGCGCGCCCCCAGCCCGTGCCCGCGCTGTTCTCGCACTGGTCGCACAACACGCAGCATTGCTACAGCTGCCACCCCGGAGTCTTCCCCCAGGCGCCGCTCGGCTTCACCCATCAGGACATGCGAGAGGGCCGCTTCTGTGGAAGCTGTCACGACGGCAAGAGCGCGAAGGCCGTGAGCGCGATGCGCTGCGAGGGGTGCCATGTCGCTCGCTAGCCCGCGCCTCGCGCCGCTCTGCGCACTCGCGCTCCTCATCGCCCTGCCGGCCCCGTCCCGGGCCCAGTCCCAGGAGGAGCGGCGCCGGCAGCTCCAGGAGCGGCTCGGCATCCGGCAGCCCGCGGCACCCACGACCGGGGCTCCCGACGCGGGGGTGGCCGAGCCGCCCGCGGCGCCCACTGCGCTCCCGGAGGCACCCGCGGAAGCGGCCGGGACGCCTGCGAAACGTCCTCCCGCCACGGCGCGGCCCCGCGTGCCGACCTTCGCGGAGGACGCGAAGCCCGTCCTCGAGAAGGCCTGCGCGAGCTGTCATCGCCCGGAGGGCGCGGCGGCGAAGTCCCGCTGGGTCCTTCGCGGAGAGCCCGGCGACTACGAGGCGACGTTGCGCTTCGTGAAGCGCGAGGACGCCGCCCAGAGCCCGCTCCTGAGGAAGGGCACCGGCGCGACGCTGCATGGCGGGAAGAAGTCGCTCGCGGCCGAGTCGCCCGAGTACACGACGCTGCTGCGCTGGATTGAAGGCGGCGCCGTGGCCGGCAGGCCGCAGGTGGCCGCGGCGCCGGTGCCCGCCAGCCCCACGGCCCCGGCTCCCGCGAGCAGCCCCGCCCAGGACGCGAAGCCACCAAGGCCCCCGTCCGCCTCCGCGCCCGTTCCCCCGGTGGCCCCTCCCGTGCCCTCGGAGCCCGCCGTCGCAACCTCCACGGCTCCGAGCTTCGACCCGAGCGTGCACGAGCTGCTGCTGTCCGGCTGCGCGAGCTGCCACGCGCCGGACGGAATGGCCGCCGCCAGCCGGTATCTGGCCCGTCCGGAAGCGCAGCAGCACTTCCAGTCGGCCGTGGCCCTGGTGACGCCGGGCGCCGCGCAGAAGAGCGTCCTCTTCGAGCGCGCTCGCGGAGAGGCCCACCCGGTGGGCGCCATCTGGGAGCCCGGGAGCGCGGAGCTGGCGCTCCTCGCCCGATGGATTGACGCCGGAGCTCCAGGGCCGGCCCCCGCGCCCGCCGAGGCGCCAGGCCTCCCGCCTCCGGTGGCCGCCGCGCCGGCGCCTGCGCCCACCAGCCCGCCCGCCGCCCCCGCGCCCCCCGCCGGGGCCCATGGGCATGGCGGCCTCTCGCTCGGGACGTACCCGCTGCTGGGCTCGCTGCGCCTGAACGGCCGCTTCGACCTCAACTACGAGCGCCTCGGCTACAACGACCATCCCTTCCAGGGGGAAGGCGTCAACGCGCTCCGCAGCTACCACCACTTCCTCTTCCTCACGCGCCAGTCCACCGAGGACCCGGTGACCCTCACCGTGGAGCTGCTCTCGCTGCAGTTCTGGGAGGTGGGCGCCCGACTCAGCCCGGAGTCCTGGCCGGTGACGGTCTCCGCGAAGCTCGGCAAGCTGCTCGTGCCCTTCGGTGGTGAGCCGCTCTACCACCACAATCATGGCGGCCATGCCGGCTTCGACCAGCGCGTCCTGCCGGTCATCTTCGCCCGGGAAGGCGTCGCGGTGAATGCGCAGCGCCGCGTGGGCGCCTTCCGGCTGTCGGCGGACGCGTACGCCATCGCCGGCTACCGGCTGCGCGAGGCCGCCTCCCTCATCAACCTCCAGTCGGACTTCGCGCCGCTCGAGGACGTGAAGTTCGGCTGGGGCGCGAGGCTCGCCGCCTCCTGGGGGCCCCTCAGCGTCTGGTACTCGCCCTATTACAACCGGCTCGGGTTCGGACGGAGGCTGTTCATGCAGTCCCTGGACGTGACGGCGTGGCGCCCGCGGGGCTACCGCTTCCTCGAGCACTTCTCGCTGAGCGCCGGGCTGCTGCGCGCGGACGTCTCCGGAGGCGCAGAGGAGGGGTATGGCGGTCCGGGTGCGGACTACTTCCACTTCGCCAGCTACGCGCTGCTGCGCTACCACCCCAACGACTGGCTCTACGTGCAGTACCGGCAGGGCCTGCGGACCTTCGGCAACCAGCGCGGAGTCATCCTGGACAGGACCGACCTCACCCGCCAGGACGGCTCGACCCACAACGTCGGCGTGGTCGCGCGGTGGCAGGGCCTGAGCGCGGGCCTCTACCACTACTGGAACATGGAAAAGGCCGATGAGACGCCGGACGACTTCACGCGACTGGTGGTGGCGTATGAGTTCTAGCCCTCGCCTGTCCGGAGCCACCGCGCTGCTCGCGGCGCTGTTCTGCCTGAGCGCCGGCTGTGCGGACTTCAGCCGCGGAGACCCGTCTCCAGACGCGGGCGCGCCCCCGCCGGGCCCTGGAGGCGGCGCGGACGGCGGAGCGGACGTCTCCTTCGCGGACGCAGTCCATCCGCTGCTCGTCTCCGGGTGTCAGAGCTGCCATCGCGCGGGAGGCGCCGCGGGGGACACCGGCCTCGTGCTGACTGGCGACGTGGAAGCCGACTACCTGCAAGCCACCTCCTCCATCGACGCCTCCAATCCGCCCGCGAGCCGCCTGCTGCGCAAGGCGGCGGGGGCCGGTCACGGCGGGGGCGCCATCTACCCGGATGGCACGCCCGAGTACCAAACCCTGCTGGCGTGGATCTCCAACGGAGCCCAACCATGAAGCCCTGCCTGTCACCCGCGAGGCCCCTTCCCCCGCGCCTGCTCGGCCTCATCCCCTGGATGCTGGTGCTGGCCGCCTGCGCCCAGCTGGAGTCCGACACGGCCGCCGTCACGACCGAGGGCCCCCACTCGGTCCTGGTGGGAGCGAGCATCCAGCTCACCGCCACCACGCGCGACGCGAAGGACCCGGGCTACACCTTCGAGAGCGAGAACCCGGCGCTGGCCACCGTGGACGCCACGGGCCTCGTCACGGGCGTGGCCGTGGGGGAGACGGCGGTGAAGGTCACCGGGACGAAGTCCCGCCTCACGGCGCGACACGTCGTCGTGGTGACGGCGCCCGTCGCCAGCCCCGACGGGGGTGTCCCGCCGGATCAGGTGCCCTTCTTCACCCGCTGGGCCGGCTCGCCCCACGCCGACGTCTCGGCCGAGGCCTTCTCCCACTGGAACGAGGAGGGCAGCGTGCCGACCGCGTGTGCGAAGTGTCACAGCACGGAGGGCTTCGTCGACTACCTCGGTGGGGACGGCACGGCCCCGGGCCAGGTGGAGACTCCGGGGCGCGTGCAGTCGGGGGTGCGCTGCGAGGCGTGCCACAACAGCGCGGCCTCCAGCCTGACGTCGGTCACCTTTCCCTCGGGCAAGGAGGTCAGCGGGCTCGGTGCCGAGGCCCGGTGCATGGTGTGCCACCAGGGACGCGCCGCGGGCCGGGACATCGACGCGCAGGTGGCCGACGCGGGCGTCTCGGGCGAGGACACCGCCAGCCCTGCCCTGGGCTTCACGAACATCCACTACTACCCCGCGGCGGCGACCCTCTTCGCGAGCCAGGCCGCCGGCGGCTACCAGTACACCGGGCAGGTCTACGACACGCGCTTCCGCCACGTGCCAGGCTTCGACAAGTGCAACGAGTGCCATGACCCGCACAGCACGCAGGTCCGCTGGGAGGCCTGCTCCACCTGTCACCCCGGCACGACGGACGTGACGAAGGCGTGGAACATCCGGCAGATTGCCTCGCGCAACCAGGACTACGACGGCGACGGCGACCGGGCGGAGGGCATCTACTTCGAGCTGCAGGGCCTGCGCGAGAAGCTGCTCGCGGCCATCCAGCGGTATGGCGCGGAGCGGGCCCAGCGCCTCTGCTACGGCAACGCCCATCCGTACTGGTTCAAGGACACCGACGGCGACGGGGCGTGCAGCCAGGCCGAGTCCGTGGCCACCAACCGCTTCGCGAGCTGGAGTCCGCGTCTCCAGAAGGCGGCGTACAACTACCAGCTGTCCAAGGTGGACCCGGGCGCGTTCGCGCACAATGCCAAGTACGTCATCCAGCTCCTGCACGACTCCACGCAGTCGTTGAACACCGCGCTGGCCGTTCCCTTCGACACGTCGCTGCTCGTCCGCAATGACCCCGGGCACTTCAACGGAGCGAGCAGGGCGGCGCGCAACTGGGACTCCAGCGAGACGGTCCAGGCGAGCTGCTCGCGCTGCCACAGCGGCGCGCAGGGCTACCGGTTCTTCGTCCAGTACGGGGTGGGCCAGTCCGTCCCGGAGACCGCCAATGGCCTCGAGTGCTTCACCTGCCACGAGAACTTCGAGCCGACGTACGACGTCTTCGTCCCTGCCCGGACCTGGCTCCCGGACAGCAAGACGGTGAACCTGCCCGGCCAGGACAACCTCTGCGCCAACTGCCACATCGGCCGCGCCTCGAAGGCCACCATCGACGCCGCGCTCGCGGCGGGAGGCGCGCTGCGCTTCCAGAACGTGCACTACATGCCCGCGGCCGGCACGCGCGAGGGGACGCTCGCGAAGATTGGCTACGAATACGCGGGGAAGACCTACGCCGGCCGGCTCACGCACACGGGCGGAGTGCAGTGCACGAGCTGCCACGTCCCGGGGAACAGCAACCATACCTTCCGTGTCGCGGACACCTGGAACCAGCGCTGTGAGAACTGCCATGCCGACCAGAGCGCCGCGGAGCAGATCCGCAGCGCCGCCCACCTGCTCGACTACGACGGCGATGGGAACACCACCGAGAGCCTGAAGGCGGAGGTGGAGGGCATGGCCGCGCGCCTGCTCGCGGCCATGCGGGCGGTGACGGGCAACGGCATCTGCTACGACGGGGAGGCCAACCCGTACTTCTTCAAGGACACGGACCAGAACGGCACGTGCAGCCCGGCCGAGGCCGTGTCGGCCAACGCGTTCGCCCCCTTCACGCCCGCCCTCGTGAAGGCGACCCACAACTACCAGCTGAGCAAGAAGGACCCCGGGGCGTGGGCCCACAACTTCAACTACGTCGGGCAGCTGCTCTTCGACAGTGTCGAGGATGTCAGCGGCGCGGCGCCCACCAACCTGGTCCGGCCGTGAAGCAGCACGCCTGACAGTGAGGGGCAGGGCCGGAGCGCGGCCCTGCTTTCAGAAGGAGCCCATCATCCCGCCGACGAGGTCGCCTCGCGGCGTGGCGCCCAGCATGGGTGTCATGCGCGGACCGGGGGAAGCACGCCGTGCCCTGCGATGGGAGACCTCGTAGCCGATGGCCGCGCCCACCACGGCGCCAATCGGCCCGGCGACTCCGAGGATGACGCCGTTGCCGAAGGCCATGGTGGGCATGGTCCCGATGACGCCGAGGCCCATTCCAATCGCCGCGCCCATGTAGGCAGCCCAGAGCTTCCCCTCTCCGCCCAGCAGGCTGCCCACGGCCCAGGCCCCGACGGGTGCGGTGCCCGCGACGCTGAGGAAGGTGACGAGGAACGAGGTGAGGATGCACATCCGGTCTGTCTCGCGAAGACAGCGGGTGCCGACGAGCGCCTCCACCATGACGGCGCTCCCCAGCGTCACCGCGCTGGCTCCCGCCACGTCGAGCACCGAGCGCAGCAGCGGCACCGCCAGCGGCTCCGGCGCCAGGTGCGCGGAGTACCGGGGCGCGGAGGAGGGAGGGAGCAGCCCCGGCCGCGAGGATGCATCAGAGGACTCCTCCATCGCGGAGTGACCAGGGAGGACCGCGGACTCCTCCGCCGGGAAGTGCGCGGGCGTCGAGTCGACGGCGGAGTCCTCCACGGAGTGCGGGGAGCTGTCAGGCACTGCCGCCTCGGAGTGGCCAGGTGGGTGGGAAGGCAGGGCCTCCCCCCAGGATGGAGTGGAGCTGTCAGGCACTGCCGCCTCGGAGTGGCCCAGCGACTCGGAGGGCAGCGCCTCCGCCGCGACGGGGACGAGTGCGGGAGACTCCGGGAACTCGACGGGAACAAGGAACTCGTCCCGCGGTGCGGGCGCCTCCGCCGCAGCGGCATCCCCCGGGTGCCCCTCGGGCAGCGCGGAGGCGGCGGACTCTCCGGGATAGCGATTGGGCTCGAACGGCGCTTCCGTCTGCTCGAGCGTGCTCGACGGGGCCGTCACGGACTCAGGGTACGCGTTCCACGCCTCGGACTGGGCGGAAGCCGCCAGTGCTCCTTCGCGCGCCTGCGCCCGACCGGCGTCGGAAAGGAGCATGAGGACCAGCAGCAGTGCCGTGGGGAGTGAAGCGCGCATGCCCACCAGCGTAGCCGCGCGGCTCCGCCCCCTCCTACTCCACCCGGCCGTGGCTCGAAGGCCCCTGAGTCACGCCTGCCTCACTGAGAGGAACGTGGCCCTCGTCGGAGCTCGCCTGCCGCACCCCGCTGTGCGGGCCGCGCGACACTGGCCGCGCGTCAGGCCTGTCCCACCGGAGTGCGGAGCACGCGGATGAGGTCCTGCGCGAGCAGGTCCTGCATGGCCTGCTTCAGCGAGCCGAGCATCTGGTGGAGCGCCTCGGCGGTGTCGCCATGGGCCTCGCGCACGGCCTCGTGGCGGCCGTCGAAGATGCGCAGCCGTCCGGGCACCAGCGCGATGACGGGCAGCACGGGATGCCGCTTGCGCAGCAGTCCGAGGAAGAGCGGGTGGTCCTCGTCCGGCCGGCGCAGGTCCACCACCACCACCGCTGGCGGCGTGGACGTAATCACGGCGAAGGCATCATCCGTGTCCCCCGTCGCGGACACGGCCAGCCCCGGCTCCTCGAGCATGCGCCGCAGCAGCTCGCGCGAGGGGTTGTGGGGGCTGACGATGAGGACTCGACGCATCTTCTGGAGAATCTAGCCCTTCCAGACGGCGATTGCGGCCCCCGCGAAGGCGACTGCCGAGCCCAGCACCCGGGCGAGCGTGGCCGGACGTCCTTCCACCATGGCATCCCACACGAGGCTGGTGGCGAGCTGCGCGGCCATCAGCAGCAGCGCGGACTGCACCGCGCCCAGCCGGCTGATGGCCGCCGGCATGCCCACGACGATGAGCACACCGCACAGGCCCGGCAGCAGATGCCAGGGCGTGAAGCCCTCGAAGAAGCGGCCCTGACCGGCGGCGGCCTGCGGCCAGAGGCCCGGCACCGCGCGCGCCACGGCGTACACCGCGAAGGTGGCCGTCGTTGCCACCACCATGTTCATGAGGACGGCGCCCAGCAGGCCCCACTGGCCCGCGAAGCGACGGTTGAGACCGGCCTGGGCCACCACGGCCAGGCCGCACAGCAGGGGAACGAGCGAGATGAGCCGCATGCGGCGCGCTGGGTACCGTGAACGCCCGGGCTCCGCAAGCCAGGCGTAGCGAAGGAGAGGGACCAGGGGGGCGGTCGGTGGACCTACCCTCCAGGTCTTTCTTGATGGTGGCGAAACGCGGGTTGCCGGGCTACGTCCCCTGCGCACCGATGGCCACCCCCACCGAGCTCCATTTCGACTGCGGCACCCTGGTGGCGCCCGTGCTGCCGGAGGACGCGCGCCTGCTCGCCCTCTTCCAGAAGGACGGGCGCACGGGCGTGTACCGCGCGCCGGCGTGGCACTACCGCGAGGTGGTGCTCCGGCTGCGCGAGCTGGGCCTGCCGTATGAGGACAAAGCGAAGCGCTTCGAGCCGCTGGAGCTGGCGCTCACCTCCCCCATCGAGCCCTTCCCGCACCAGCGCGCGGCGCTGGACGCGTGGACGCGCGCGGGAGGCCGGGGCCTGGTGGAGCTGCCCACCGGCGCGGGCAAGACGCTGATGGCGGTGCTGGCCATCGCCCACGTGAAGCGCCCCACCCTGGTGGTCGTCCCCACGCTGGACCTGATGGCGCAGTGGCAGGGGGTGCTGGCGCGCCACTTCTCCGTGCCGGTGGGGATGCTGGGCGGAGGCGTGAGTGACAGGCAGCCGCTGACGGTGACGACGTACGACTCGGCGGCGCTGCAGACGGAGTTCCACGGCAACCGCTTCGGCCTGCTGGTGTGCGACGAGTGCCACCACCTGCCGGCGCCCAGCTACCGCTTCGTGGCGGAGGGCTCGCTGGCCCCGTACCGGCTGGGCCTCACCGCGACGCTGGAGCGCACGGACGGCGGCGAGCGCATCTGCGAGGAGCTGCTGGGGCCGCGCGTGCACCGCTCGGACATCCGCGAGCTGCAGGGGGAGTACCTGGCGCCCTACGAGGTGAAGCGGGTGGAGGTGCCGCTGACGCCGGACGAGAAGGCGCGCTACGACACGGCGCGGGCGCTCTACGTGGGCTTCGTGCGGAGGCTGGGCGTGCAGCTCTCCTCGCCGGATGGGTGGGCGCGCTTCCTGGCGCAGAGCCAGCGCAGCGACGAGGGCCGCGCCGCGTACCGGGCCTACCGCGAGCAGCGCCGGATTGCCCTCACCTCCAGCGGCAAGCAGGAGGTGCTGTGGCGCATCCTCCTGGAGCACCGCGAGGACCGCGTCCTCGTCTTCACCGACGACAACGAGACGGTGTACACGCTGGCGCGGCGGCTGCTGCTGCCCGCCCTCACCCACCACACGCCGGTGCCGGAGAGAAAGGCGCTGCTGGCGGCCTTCGCGTCCGGCGAGCTGCCGGTGCTCCTCACCTCGCGCGTGCTGAACGAGGGCGTGGACGTGCCGGAGGCGCGCGTGGGCGTGGTGCTCAGCGGCAGTGGCAGCGTGCGCGAGCACGTGCAGCGGCTGGGACGAATCCTGCGCAAGCGCCCGGGGAAGCGGGCGCTGCTTTACGAGGTGTGCTCGGCGCAGACGGCGGAGAGCGGCATCAGCGAGCGGCGGCGCCAGCACGGCGCCTACCAGGAGGAGTCCTGACGTGCTGACACGCGACCTGCTCTCCTACCGCGTGCGCGAGGGCGTGCTGCGCCCCGCCTTCGTGAAGCGCGACGACAAGGCGCTGCTGGGGCTCGCCCAGGAGTTCCTGGCGGAGGTGGAGTCCTCGCGCGGCGGCAGGCGCGACGACGTGGAGGAGGCCCTGGCGCTGAAGGCCGGCGCCTTCACCCGGCCCAAGGTGGCGCGCGGGCTGGTGAAGCTGCTGGTGGACCGGCTGCTCTTCGACGAGCCCTCCCCCGGCGTGTCCGAGGCGCGCTGGGAGCGGCTGAAGGCCGCGGCCCTGCTGCTGCGCACGCTGCCCGCGGATGCGACGGTGGAGGCCTACGAGGCGCGGCTGGCGGCGTCCCTGCCCTCGCCGCTGCCCGAGGTGCGCGAGGCGCTGTACGCGGACCTGCCCGGCCACCGCCGGCTGGTGGGCTGGGACGGCGAGCCCGTCACCGCGCAGGGGCTGGTGGACCGGTACAACCTGGCGCTGGCGCAGGGCCCGCTGCTGACGGCGCGGCGCCTCACACTGCGGGCCCTCGCGCCGGAGCTGCTGCGGGTGCGCAAGGTGCTGCGGTGGCTGAAGTTCTGCCGGCTGGTGGCGGAGGTGCGGCACGTCGGCGAGGACTGGTCCCTGGAGGTGGAGGGCCCCGGTGCCATGCTGGCGCTGCAGAAGAAGTACGGGCTGCAGTTGGCGTCCTTCCTGTCCGTGGTGCCGGTGCTGGCGCGCTGGGAGCTGACGGCCACGGTGGAGACGGCGCGCAAGCAGGCCACGCTGGCGCTGAGCGACAAGGACCCGCTGCTGTCGCCGCTGCCGGCCTCGCTGGGGCACCTGCCGGAGGAGGTGGCGTCGCTGGCCCAGGGCTTCCAGGACGACGCGTGGGAGCTGGACCTCACGCCCCTGCCCCGGCACATGGGCGCCTCCGGGCTGTGCGTGCCGGACCTGACGTTCCGCCACCGCGAGTCGCGGCGGGAGGTGGCGCTGGAGCTGTTCCACGCGTGGCACGCGCGGCCGCTGGCGCGCAGGCTGGAGGAGCTGCGCTCACGGCCGGACGGCGGGCTGCTGCTGGGCGTGGACCGGGCGCTGGCGAAGGAGGCCGGGGAGCGCGAGGCGCTGGAGGCCCACCCGCAGGTGGTGCTCTTCCACGGCTTTCCTTCGGCGAAGCGGCTGCGTGAGCGGCTGGCGCGGCTGGGTGAGGAGGGAAGCAGGCGATGAGCGGCAGGCGGGCTTCAGCCGCCCTTGGGCTTGAACTGGGCGGCGAGCACGCTGAGGATGCGGATGGAGCTGCGGTCCAGCTGGCGGGCGCGGCGCATGAGGCGGCGCAGCTCGGCGGACTCGCCGTAGTCGCTGGGCGGCTCGGCCGCCCACTTCACCTCTTGAGACGGCTTGAGGCCCAGCGCCTCGTCGGCGGAGATGGAGAGCACCACGCACAGTCGTCGGAACGTCTGGATGCTCGGCAGCATGTGGCCGCGCTCCAGTCGGCCATAGACTTCGCTCGCGATGCCGATGCGCTCCGCGACGTCCGCCTGGGTCAGGTTCAGGCGGGTCCGTGCGAGGCGCGCTGCTCCTCCGAGCCGGGATGCGAGGGTCTTTTCCATGTTCGTTAACCTACCGGGTCCGCCTATGTCGATATGACTTGAGAGGTTGGCATCCAAGAACTTCCTGGGTAGTCTTAACGGCAAGTGACCTCGTGCATCAGGCCAACCGCACAGGTCATCCGGCGATGGGCGCGAAGAACATGCTGACCTTCCTGTTCGTAGACGAAGACCCTCGCTCTCTCGCGGCGCTGCGGCGTCTCGTGCGGGACCTGCCGGGGTGCAAGCGCTTCGCGCGGGGCGTGGCGGAGGCGCTCGCCCTCGTGCGGGAGGAGCCTCCCGCGGTGGTGGTGAGCGGTGACTTGTTGCCGGATGGTGACGGACTGGACCTGCTGGAGCAGGTGCGCGCGCGCTACCCGCGCACGGCGTGCGCGCTCCACACGGTGCGGCCTCCGCTGACGGCGCGGGCGCGCGGCATCACCTGGATGGACCGCGCCGCGCCCCCCGCGGAGGTGCATGCACTGCTGCGCGCACTGGGGGCGGGGGGGATGGGGAGCCCGGCGTGAGGCGTCGGGCCTGAGGGGATGACCTCGGCCGTCGACCGTTCCGGGCCGCTCCGCTCAGGGTGCGAGCTCGAAGAACTTGAGGACGGACAGCGTGTAGTCCTGGGACGACGTCAGAAGGCACAGCAGGGGCTGTCCTTCGACCTCGACCATGTTCACGGAGAGGAAGAACTCGTCAGGGCTGGCCCGGAGGACGACCTGCTGCTGGCTCCCGCCATGGTGGACGACCTCGTTCTCGAAGCACACGAAGAGGTGCTCGCCATGGTGGGTGGCATCAATGGCGCTCCCGTCCTGGGAGGCCAGCAGCGAGCGCCCCTCGCGAGGGATGTAGCCGATACGCTCTCCATCCTCCGAGAGGACATAGAAGCCCTGCCAGCCCGGATGCATCTTCGTCACGGTGAAGCCTGACAGCCCCCTGAGCGCTGCCCGGAAGTCCTGGGGCACAGCCTCCCGCTGCCACTCTTCCTTCACGGGCATGAAGCGGTCGTGTCCCACGTACCATTCGACCTGCTGGTGGTCCCACACATGAAGAGCCGGTGCGAACCAGCACAGCCCCGAGGGTGTCCCCATGTGGGACGAGAGCGCGACCCTGCGCATCGCCCCCTCCTGGAACTCCACCTCCAATGCGAAGGAGTCCTCTCTTCCGAAGAGACAGCAGCGGCTGCCATCGGGAGAAATGGCTCCCGACTCGATGGGGAAGCTCTCGATGGGCTCCGGGAAGGCGAACTCCCGCAGGACTTCGCCGGATGGACAGGAGACGACTCGCAGCCCCGTGTAGCCGGCATTCAGGACGAGCTCCGGCCGGGAGCCCCGGACCCAGACCTTGTAGACGTCATCCTGGAATTTCGCCTCTCGAAGAGGCTTCAACGACACCATGCTCGGTCCTTCCTCGTGGAGGGCGTCGCACCCCGGCTATCTCTCCAGCCTTCGACCGGGAACGATGGAGCCCGGCTTGAGCGCACCACACTGCGGGCAGATGGCTCCCATGTGGTGGCCCCGGCCATTGTAGGTCTCTATCTCCGCGCCCCTCCCCTTGTGGAGCGTGTCGAGATGCCGGTGCGAGCCATCCGGGAGTTGATAGACGCGGGCCCCCTTCACGACGAGGCTCGTTCGATTGAACAGCGTGAGCGGAGGCAGCGTCTCCGCGTCCTTCGGCCCCCGCGGCGGAGACAGATATGGGGGCGGCGGCCGGGTGTGGGGTTGGGGAGGATGCCGCAGACAGGGCACTTCTCCGGCTCATCCTTGCACTTCGTCCGGGTACAGGCGACGTCGGTGGGCACAGCTGCTCAGCGACAATTACTCCTCCTCCAGCGAGCACGACGCCTCCCGCAGGTGGAGCGTCACCGCCAACGGGCACGTACCGGCTGCGAATTCCGGCGGCGCACTCCATCCACGCGGCGCTTCGATGCCACAGCTTGCTCGTTCTTCTTGTGCGTATCGACGGCGCTCGCGAGCATCTTCATTTCCTTGAGAAGTTGCGGCCATGCGGCATGCACCGCCCCTCTAATGACACGTCACGCAACCGCACGAATCTCCAGCCCTTGAAAGGCTCCGTCCGAAGACCGACACCATTTCTTTCCACGAAGTCGCGGAAGCTCAGCCGGTTCGATGGCCAGAGACCGATGTTGAACTCGAACGTCGTCGGGATTGGCTTCTCTGGATCCTTGGTGATTGTCATTGGACAAATCATCCAGACAGACCTTGCGCGCCATACACACATTCCACACTGCACTCGGGGTTCCAGCCTATACCAAACGAATGGCAAGCGGCCTGATCCCTTGCACCAAGGCACAAATTCCCCATGCCCACGGCGGCCCGACCTGTCCTCCGAGCTTCGCCGGTGGGCCAGCGCGGAAATGGTAGCATCGCCCGACGAGCGGGAGGAGCCATGGACTGGAAGACGGCAGGACGATGGGCACTGACGGCCGCTACGCTGGCGGGCTGCTCCCAGACGTTCGGCGAGGGTGGCACGCTCGACCGTGCCCTGGATAAGGACCAGAAGAACCAGCTGGACACCAGCCGTTCGAGCCCTCTCTACCGCAGATACTGTTCACGCGGCCGGCAGGACACGGCGCTGTGCCACTGGGCCATGGCGAACCCCGAGGAAGCCGCAGCGCAGATGGCCGAGGAAGAAGAATGAGCACGCGCGCTGTCGCTGGCACGGTCATCGGACTGCTGCTGCCAGTGCCGCTGGTGGTGCTGCTGCTCAGCGCGGGGAGCGACCCTCGGCAGCGCCTCGCGCCGGAAGCCACGTTCATCAGCCCCGTCCTCGAGTTCGAGGAGAAGATGCGCCTGCAGACGTACTACCGGAACTGCCGTGACAATTCAGAGTGCGAGCTGCCGCTGAGCTGCCTGTCCGACACGCGAAGGCGGTTGACCTTGTGTACCGACAGCCAGTGCACGACGGACCCACAGTGCCCGGCGGGAGAGGTGTGCCGGAGCGTGGGGTCCGTGGGCGGAGGACGGCTGGTGCGACTGTGCATTCCGGTGGGCGTGCGCCAGGAAGGGGAGCCATGCTGGGACACCCCCACGACCCGGCAGACCGCATGTGGACCTGACCTGCTGTGCGGCGGAGAGGGTTGGTGCGGACGGCCCTGCGCGAGGGAAGCCACGCAGGGCTGTCCCGAGGGCTTCTTCTGCGCGGACGTGGCGCCCGAGCCACTGTGCCTTCCAACGTGTGCGGACCGGAGCTGCCCGGAGGGGCAGCACTGCGTGCGGCACGAGGACGGGGCCTCGGCGTGCGCCGTCGTGTACGGCGCCAACTGCCAGGATGACGCCACCTGCACGCAATGCGACGTGGCCACATTCCCCCAGGCCCCAGGGGAGACGTGGATGGAGTGTGTCCGGCGATGCGGCGGGGACCGTCCACCCGCCTGCCCCGAGGGAAGCGCCTGCGGCATGTTGCAATGCCGGCCGACCTGCGACGCCGCGATTCCCGACTCCTGTGGAAAGGGGTTCTACTGCGCGCGCGCCTATGGGGACCGCCCCCCTGTGTGCATGCCGGCGTGGATGAAGCTCAAGGATTGACTCCCACCCGCGAGGCTCGAGCTCAGGCCAGGCCCTGACAGATGCCGGAAACCCGCTCCCTGCGGGAGACCTCAGTGCCCTTCCAGGTACAGAGAAAACTCGCATGGGGGTTCTGGTTGGCGTTGAGGGCGCAGTTGTCGACCGCAGCCTGGCAGGAGCTGTTGTCGGTGATAATGAATTTGTGAGAACCGCAGATGTAGCCCTCACACCTGCCTGTTCCGGGAATGGCCTGGCTGCGTATTCCGGCGATGGTGAGCACCCATTCCGGACCAGCCCGCCCACGAGATGCGCAACGAGATTTTCGCTAGTGAGCATGCGGTGTTGGCCGTGATGTAAGGGCGTTCACGTGTCCCGCGTCTTCCTGCGTCGCCGGCTGGTGTTGCAGACGTGATGAGAGCTTTCTTCGGGTCTTTCGTGACCAGGAGAGCTGCCATGAAGCGACCTCCAGGGATGCAAGAGAGTCCCGCCGCGACCGTCGAGACGCCATCTCACCCGATGCTCGCATTGCCGACATGGCTTCCCGAGGCCGTGCTCCTGCTGAAGCACTGGCGGGACAGCGGGCTCCTTCATGCGCTGCAAACGAAGGTGCTGGTGCCGCGTGGGCGGATGGGCCACTTCGAGGTGTGCGACTTCGTGCTCGTGCTGCTCGCCTACACCGTCAGCGGCGAGCGCACGCTGGCGGCGCTGTTCACCGCGATGACGCCATGCGCTGCCGCACTCGCCGCGCTCTGGCAACGCGAGCGACTGCCTTCGCGCGCGGCCCTCAGCCGCTTTCTCGCCGCCGTTCCCGCGAGCGCACTTGAGGCCCTGCGCGCGATGCTCTTCCACAACTTGTGTGCCCACGGGCTCACCGCCAGCCGCACGGGCGGCCTCATCGACCGGGCGGGCCACCGGCAGCTCGTCTTCGACATCGACGGCACGCGCCAGGTCGCGCGGCAACGCCAGGTCGTCTCCACGGCGGCGCATCCCCCGGTACGCCGCCGCCTCGTCCCGCTCTGCGCACCGGGTTACGCCGGGCGCAAGCGTGGCGAGGTGACGCGCACGCGCACGGTCATCCAGCAGGCGCATACCCACGAGTGGCTTGGCACGTTCGGCCACCCCGGCAACGGCGAGGCCTTCGTGGAACTCGAACGCTCATGCGCTGCGATTGTCGCCTATCTCCACGCCCGCGGCCTGCCGCCCACCGCCGGAGTCCTGCGGCTCGACGGCCTCTACGGTTTCGCACGCTACGCGTGGGCGATGAGTCAGGCGGGTCTCGGGTACGTGGTGCGCTGCTGTGACTACCGATTGCTCGAAATGCCTGAGGTCCAAGCGCAGCTGGGCACGCCGAGCACGCTGCGCTTCGTGCAGCCGGAGACGGGCACGCTGCGGACGGTCTACGACGTTGGAGTCGTCGCATGGACGGCGGGTGCGGACCCCACGCTACGGGTCCCCACTCGGCTCGTCGTCACTGCGTCCCCTGCGCCCGAGGCTGGCGCTCCGGCGGTCGGCCATCGCGCTGGCGACGTCGTCTACGAGCTATTCGCGACCGACCGAACGGCACCCGGCTGGAGCGCGCTCGATGTGCTCACGCTCTACGCAGCACGCGGCGGTTTCGAGCAGACACTCGCCGAAGAGGACCGGGAGCAGCACGCAGACCGCTGGTGCAGTGGCCAGGCTCACGGTCAGGAGCTGTGGCAAGTGCTTTGCCAGTGGGTTTGGAACCAGCGACTGAGGCTCGGCGTCGCGGCGCAGGCCCCCAACGTGCGTCGCACGCTCTGGGCGCCCGCTGCAACCGCGCCCACGCCCGACGCCGAAGAGGTGGCTGAGGCATCGGCCGCGCTCGTGACGGTCGACGTGCGGGCAGACGCTACCCACTCCCCAGTCGGTGAGGTCCTCGCGTCGGCGGAACCCGAACCCACGCCCGAGCCCATCGCGGCACCGACGCCGCGGCTCTCCCCGGTAGCGCCCCCTTCCGCTGCGACCGCCGTCCAGCCCTTCGGCCAGGTCGCACCCGCCTCGGGACGCGGACGGGGTCGCTTCGGCGGGAGCGATTTCACGTGGCAGGCGGATGGAACGCTGCGGTGTCCCG
>NZ_JAJVKV010000033.1 GCF_024198175.1 Pyxidicoccus xibeiensis | reverse complement strand
GCGCCGCTGCCGCGCCCGCCGCGAGGCCCGCGGCCCGCGGCCCGGCCACGCCGCCGCCTCCGCCCAGGGAGTCTCCTCCGCCGCCGCCGGGCGCGGACGTGCTGGATGACCTGCTGGGCGTGGAGCCCGCGGCCCCGGGCCGGCCGCCACCGCCCATTCCCGACGGGGACGGCGCGGGAGGCAAGCCCCGGGTGCCGGTGGTGCTGTTCGGCGGGGCGGCGCAGGGCGCCCGGCCCTCGGTGTCGCTGACGCCGACGCCCCAGTTCTCCGACGAGGACCTGGCCGTCCTGGACGACCTGGAGCGCATCTCCCGGGGTGACGAGGCGGTGCTGGACACGGAGAAGGTGAAGCCCGCCCGCATGGTGGCCAGCCTCATCCGCCTGCTCATCCGCAAGGGCGTCATCCAGGAGGTGGAGTTCCTGGAGGAGCTGGCGAGGAAGTGACGTCCGCCGCGCGGCCCGCCGTCGAGGCGCCCCTGCTCGACGTGCGCGGGCTCACCACGGAGCTGTCGCTGGAGGAAGGGCCGGTGCGCGCCGTGGACGGCGTGTCCTTCACGGTGCCTCCGGGCGGCACGCTGGGCGTGGTGGGGGAGAGCGGCTGCGGCAAGAGCCTCACCGCCCTCTCCCTGCTGCGGCTGGCCCCCGACCCGCCCGTGCGCGTGGTGGGCGGCGAGGTGCTCTTCCAGGGGCGTGATTTGCTCAAGCTGCCCGAGGCGGAGCTGCGGCGGGTGCGCGGCCGCCACGCGGCCATGGTCTTCCAGGAGCCGATGACGTCGCTCAACCCCGTCTTCACCGTGGGGGAGCAGATCTCCGAGGGCGTGCGGCTGCACCTGGGCGCGTCGCGCTCGCAGGCGCGCGAGCGGGCGGTGGAGATGCTGCGGCAGGTGGGCATCCCCGCGCCGGAGGAGCGCGTGGACGCGTACCCGCACCAGCTCTCCGGCGGCATGCGGCAGCGGGTGATGCTGGCCATGGCCCTGGCGTGTGACCCGTCGCTGCTCATCGCCGACGAGCCCACCACCGCGCTGGACGTCACCATCCAGGCCCAGATTCTCGAGCTGCTCGAGCGGCTCCAGGCCGAGCGGCGCATGGCGGTGATGCTCATCACCCATGACCTGGGCGTGGTGGCCGAGAGCTGCGACGCGGTGGTGGTGATGTACGCGGGCCGCGTGGTGGAGCGTGCTCCGGTGCGTGAGCTGTTCTCGCGGCCGGCGCACCCGTACACCGCGGGCCTGCTGCGCTCCATTCCCTCGCTGCAACTGGCGATGGGGGAGGGCGGTGACTCGCCCCACCGTCGGCTGCGGGCCATTCCGGGCATGGTGCCCTCCCTGCGCAAGCTGCCCTCCGGCTGCGCCTTCCGCGACAGGTGCGACCGCGCGCTGGAGGTGTGCGCGCGCGTGACGCCTCCGCTGGAGCCCAAGCGGGACGGGCAGCTCGCCGCCTGCCACAACCCGGTGCCCGCGCCATGACGCTCGCTCCGCTCCAGGTGAGGGACCTCGAGGTCCACGAGCGCAAGCGGTACGGGCCGCTCGCCGCCTGCCACGACCCGGTGCCCGCGCCATGAGCTCCGGGCCGCTGCTTCAGGTGCGGGACCTCAAGGTCCACTTCCCCGTCCGGGGCGGGCTGCTGGGCCGCGTGCGCGGCGCGGTGAAGGCCGTGGACGGCGTGGGCTTCGACGTCGTGCGCGGCGAGACGCTCGGGTTGGTGGGAGAGAGCGGCTGCGGCAAGAGCACGCTGGGCCGCGCGCTGCTGCGGCTGGTGGAGCCCACCGCAGGCTCCATCCGCTTCGAGGGGCAGGAGCTCACCGGCCAGTCCCAGCGCACCCTGCGGCCGCTGCGCCGGCGCATGCAGCTCGTCTTCCAGGACCCGTATGCCTCGCTCAACCCGCGGCTGACGGTGCGCGACATCCTGGCGGAGCCCTTCGCCATCCACGGCCTGGCCCGGGAGCGCGGCGAGCGCGAGCGCGAGGTGGCCGCGCTGGTGGACGCCATGGGCCTGCCGCGCGAGGCGCTGGACCGCTACCCGCACGAGTTCTCCGGCGGCCAGCGTCAGCGCATCGGCATTGCACGGGCCATCGCATTGCGCCCGGACCTGGTGGTCGCCGACGAGCCCATCAGCGCGCTGGACGTGTCCATCCAGGCGCAGATCGTCAACCTCCTGGTGGACCTGCAGAAGGAGCGCGGGCTCACCTACGTCTTCATCGCGCACGACCTGAAGATCGTCGAGTACGTCTCCACCCGCGTGGCGGTGATGTACCTGGGCCGCATCGTCGAGCTGGCGCCCGCCGCCGCGCTCTACCGCCGGCCGCGCCACCCGTACACGCAGGCGCTCCTGTCCGCGGTGCCGGTGCCGGACCCCGGCCGCGCGCGCACCCGCCTGCTGGTGCCGGGCGAGCCGCCGTCGCCCCTGAACCCGCCCTCCGGCTGCGCCTTCCACCCGCGCTGCCCCCACGTCATGGAGCGCTGCCGGCGCGAGACGCCGCCGCTGTACCCGCTCGGCTCCGGGCACGTCTCCGCCTGCTTCCTATCGGAGGAGGAGTCCCGGGCCGCCGCCACCGAACCCACTCCCGGAGGTGTCCCCGGTGTTCTGGCTCAGCCACCATCATCCGGATGAGTACAACCGCACCTACGTCCTCGGCGGGGTGCGCGTCTGCGCGCGCTGCCTGGGCACGTACCCGGTGATGCTCGCCGCGCTGGTGGGCCTCTTCGTCGCGCGCGCGCCGCTGCACTGGCGCTGGGACGTGCCGGCGGTGCTGGCCCTCACGCTGCCAGCGCTGGGGGACTGGGCGGTGGGGCGCTTCCGGCCTGCCTCGGGTTCCAACAGCGTGAGAACGCTGACCGGGCTGCTGCTGGGGCTGGCGCTCGGCCGCTCGCTGTATGTGCACGTCCAGCGGCCACTCCCGGCGGTGCTGCTGGCCCAGGCCGCCCTCGTGACAGCCGTGGCGGTCCCTGTCATTCTCGCCACTTACCGGAGACCACGCCCCGGATAGACCCTCACGGCCCGTCGCCCGTTATGAAGGACGGGTTGAGGAAATGGGTCGGGGTGTCGGTGCTCCAGGAGAGACGGGGGAGTGTTGGGACCGGAGACCTCAGACGAGCGGCTGATGCTCGCCTTCCAGGCGGGGGACGCGCGCGCGTTCGAGGCGTTGGTGCGCAAGCACCGGACGCCGGTGTTCAACTTCGTCCTGCGCTTCGTCGGGCACCGAGCACGGGCGGAGGACGTGCTGCAGGAGACGTGGCTGAAGGTGGTACGGAGCGCCGGCGAATACACGCCCAAGGCGAAGTTCACGACCTGGCTCTACACGATTGCGAGGAACCTCTGCGTGGACAGCGCGCGCAAAGAGAGCTACCGCCAGGCGTCGTCCCTGGAAGCCCCCGCCGCGGGTCAGGACGGGGACGAGGGACGTCCGCTGGGCGAGGGGCTGCCGGACACGGGCGCCAGCCCCGAGCGCGGCGCGTACAACGCCCGCCTCAGGCCGATGCTGGAGCGCGCACTGGCGGCGCTCCCGGAGGAGCAGCGAGAGGTGTTCATCCTGCGTGAGTACAGCGGCATCCCCTTCAAGGACATCGCCGAGGTGACGGGCGTGTCCGAGAACACGGTGAAGAGCCGGATGCGCTACGCGCTCGACGGGCTCCGCCGACGCCTGGCTGAGATGGGCGTGGACGGCGACCTCGCCGACGACGGAAGGACGGTGGTGGGATGAATCCGCAGAACCTCCATGCGCACGAGGACCGGCTCCTCGACTTCGTCTATGGCGAGCTGCCCGTCCCCGAGGCCCGGGTGGTGGAGGCGCACCTGCAGGGCTGTGCCCGCTGCACCCAGGCGCTGCAGGACATCCGCGGCGTGCGCGCCACCATGTCCCAGCTGTCCACCCAGGAGCCCGCGCCGGACGCCGGCCTGGAGTCGCTGCTGGCCTATGCGCACCAGGCCGCGCGTCGCAACGCGGCCGGCCCCGCGCCCAAGCCGTCGCGCTGGCGCCGCTGGCTGCTGCCCGTGGTGGGTCTCGCGTCGGTGAGCACCTTCGGCATCCTCACCCTCCAGGCGCGCAACCCCGCGCTCACCGAAGCCAACCTGTCCATGGCGGAGGTGCGGGCGAAGGACAGCGTGGCGCCCGTCCAGGCTCCGAGCGCCGAGCTGCCCGCGGCACAGGCCCAGGCGGAGCCCCAGCTGGCGATGCGGATTCCTCCGCCTTCGCCCCAGGACGTGCCGGCGGAGAAGGTCGCGGAAGAGTCGAAGGCCATGGCGAAGCGGGAGGCGCCGCGCGCGGAAGACTGGCTCAACGGGGGCAGTGGTGGCGGGGTCGGTACCAGCGGCGCCCGGAAGGGTGAGGGGAAGCTCCGGAAGCTGGACCTGCTGGAGGACGAAGCGCGCCCGCAGGGCAGCGCCTCCAAGGAGCTGGCGATGAAGCCATCCCCCGTCGCGAAGTCCGCTCCCTCCAAGTTCGCGGAGCTGGACGAGGAGTCCACGAGCCCGGCCGACCTCCGCGAATCCGACGCCCAGGCCCCGAAGCAGGTGCCGCCGCGCGAGTCGCTGAGGCTGGGTGGCACGGCTCCGGCCGAGGTGGCTTCCTCGGACGATGCAGCCGCCTACGAGCGGCAGCCCGAGGCCGAGGTCGAGCCGGTCGCTGAAGGGGCCCCGGGCTCCGTCGCCGAGGGCGTTGCCGCGGCCCCATCCCCCGCGGCTGGACGGGCGGACGAGGACCGCGCGAGCTACGGCGCGTCACGGCCCCCGTCCGAGCAGCGTCGCGCCTCCGCGTCCACCGCGGCGCCGGCTCCCGCGAAGAAGGCGAAGCGGTCCGCGCCCGTCGCCGTCGCCGCCGCGCCACCCCCGCCCCCCGCCAGTCCGCGGCGCCAGGAGCAGGGCCCGTCCGTGACGGAGCTGTCCCGCAGGGCCCAGGAGGCCTACGCCGAGGGAGACCGTGCCGGAGAGGTGGCCCTGCTGCGCTCGGCGCTCGCGGCGCAGCCGTCCGCGTCCGAGCGGCTGGGGCTGCTCAACCGCCTCTGTGACGCGGAGCTCGCGCTCGGCCGGCTCGCGCAAGGGCGCGCCGCGTGCAACCAGGTGCTGGCTGATGCCCCCGGGTCCGCTGCGGCCCAGGTCGCCCGCAGCCGCCTCTCGCGGGGCGATGCTGACCCCCAAACTCCTGGAAAAGCCGCAGGGCCGTCCAAATAGCGGGCGGTGGTTTCCTCGTAAAAGGAAATGGGCGCCAACGTAGGGGCAGGTCTGTCCATTTGACCGATACGGCCATGGTGTCGGCCGTTCGATAATGGATGCATGGGAACGGAAGCAGAGGGTGGGCGGGTGCGGGGGCAGTCCCGCCGTCAGTCGGGTCAGGCGGCGGTCGAGGCGGCGATGATCATGCCCCTCACGGTGTTCATGACGTTGGGCATCATCCAGCTGACGATGATGCAGCACGCGAAGCTGATGACCGAGTACGCCGCGTACCAGGCGGCGCGGGCCGGCATCGTGTGGAACGGCAACAACGAGCGCATGCACGACGCGGCCATCGTCGCGCTGCTGCCCACGCTGGGCCGCACGGACGACGTCGTCGAGCTCGGGAAGACCTTCATCATCCACCAGGTCTACGACTCGGCCATGCGCTCGCTGAACTTCGGCGGCGGCCGGGTGCCCCGCACGGTCAACGGGTCCAACCTGTTCGGCATGATCCGCGTGGACACCGTCAATCCCGCGTACTTCACGCCCATCGACAGCATCTGGAAGCTGCGCAGCGGCTACAACTGGCAGGAGCTGGACTTCGACGGGGCGGACAGCTTCCCGGAGGTCCCCTCGCTGGAGAACAACATCCGCAAGTTCTTCAACCTGCCCGAGCCGGATGACTCGGAGCTGGTGTTCCGCAAGGCGACGCGGCTCACCATCCGCCTGCGCTACTGGTACGAGCTGCGCGTGCCCTTCGCCAACTGGGTCATCTTCACGTCCTGGTTCGCCTCCAACGCGGGCGTGGCGCTGCGAGGCTCCATCGACCGGGCCACGTTGGACCCGCGTGCCAACATGATGGCCGACGGCAACATCTCCCCGCTGGGGGCCGCGGCCGTCCGCGGCGTCGAGCACGAGAAGGGCTACGACTCCGTGTATCCGCTGGAGATGGCGGTGCTCTGGGGCCTGTCCACCGGCAGCATCCCGCTCGTCTCCAGCCTCGTGGGCAAGCGCTACTTCATCCCCCTGACGGCCACCTACACCATGCGCATGCAGTCCAACTTCCACCGGAAGTGGATCATGCACCTCAACCCCGATTGGGGCCTGTAAGCCATGTTCACCCGGACCCTCCGACAGAGCTTCCGCCGCCAGGAAGGCCAGGCCCTCGTGCTGGCCGCGCTGATGGTGCTGGTGATGTCCATCGCCGTGCTGACCACGGTCAACATCGGCCACACCGTGCACGAGCGCGTGCGCCTGCAGAACACCGCGGACGCGGCCGCCTACTCCATGGCCGCCATGGAGGCGCGCGCCTTCAACTTCTACGCGTATGCGAACCGCACCCAGGTGTCGCACTACGTGTCGGCGATGATGTGGCTGTCGCTCATCTCGCTCATCTACTCGGCGGAGGCGTTCTTCACGGACCTGTACGCGTTCATGAAGACCCTCAATCCATGCGCGGGGAGTGGGAGCAACCTCTTCTGGAAGGCTGCCTGTCCTATATTGGAGAACCTCATCCCCGTTGTGAGCCAGATCATCCGAGCCGTCGGAGCGATCATGGATGCGTACAAGAACTTCTTCCTACGGCCCCTCCAGCAGCTCCTACGAGGCCTCAACCCGGACCTGCCGATAGGCCGCTGGCTCATCCCCGCGCACCGGGTGCTCAACGGGGTGATGTACTTCGCGTCTCAGGCGGTGATGATGTCCGCGTCCACGCACGTGACGCAGACGACGCAGGGGGTCATCGATGCGAACGACAAGAACATCAGCTCGCTGACCAGCCAGCTCGCGACGGGCCTCTACAGCCAGTGCCTCTTCAGCCAGGCGCACAGCCCGCACTCGGGTGGCAAGCCGTTGGACCCGCGCACCTGGAAGAACCCCTTCGGCGCGCTGGACGTGACGAAGAAGGCGGCCGACGACCCCGTCGCCCGGGCCAAGCGCTCCATGGGCGGCATCACCAACGCCACGCGCTACTCGTGTGACGCCAGCGGCGGCATCTGCCCGGAGCGCTTCACCACGGCACGGCGCCTGGGAGACCTGCTGCCGCTGCCGGACTCGCTGGGCATCATCCGCGACCTGCTCAATGGCGGCATCAACGCGCCCGGCATCCTCGAGTTCCAGAAGCTGGGGCAGACGCGCATGCTGTCCGCGAGCTTCCCCACCGCGCAGCAGGTCATCGGCTCGCGCAGCTTCATCCGCGACTGGAACGACAACCTCCACCCCTGGGGCATGACGGCGCAGGGCGACAACATGGGCGCCGACGACCTCTACTGGCTGAAGCTGGGGCCGGCGGAGATCGACGTCGTCGTGGGCAAGGCGGACAACCCGCTGTCCTGCAACGAGGACGACGACTACGCCAAGTGCTTCGGTGACAACCGCAAGGGCCTGAACGACCGGCGCGGCATCAAGCTGCCGTACCGGCACACGATGAAGACCAGCGTCTGGGCGATGAACGACACGGACAGCGGCCGCAACTCGGGCGGCGTCCACTGGCGCGTCAACTACCCCGACAACCGCGAGCGCTGGAACCACCACCGGCAGCCCGGCGGGCCGGAGCGCCAGGTCGGCGTGCACCGCTCCACGGTCTGCGTGCTGGAGCTGGCCTTCAAGTGCTGGGCGAGGGTGGACGTCTACGCGGCCCACGTGCGGCCGGTGCAGGACGGCAACCACCCGTGGGGCGGCGTGGTGCCCTTCATGCACTTCGAGCCGGGCCAGCTCGGCGACACCTGCAACCCCGTGGCGACCGCGGACATGCAGCAGAATGCCTCGCGCAAGGTGGACTTCAACCAGCCCACCACCTGGGTGGCGTTGAACAAGACGCCGGACCAGGTGGTGAACCGGGCCAACACGGATGGCACCGGCACCAACGCGCCCGCGCTCCTCAACGACGAGGGCAAGGTGAAGTTCGCCTTCACCAACGACACGGACGAGCTGAACCTGAAGAACGACCGCAAGAAGTTCCTCGGCCTGGTCGAGGGGCTCAACGTCATCTCGCGCGGGCAGACGTACTACCACCGGCCCGGCAACTGGACGGAGCAGCCCAACTTCTTCAACCCCTACTGGCGGCCGCGCCTGGCCTCCGTGTACCAGGGCCGTGAGTCGCTGCCGATGGTCAACCAGCTGATGCGCCGGCTGCCCGCGCAGATGCAGGGCATCGCGCCGAAGATCGTGACCCACTGAGGAATGCCATGAGAGCCCGCCGCCACGTGCGTCTTCGCCCCTCCCGGGGGGCCGCCACGGTCGAGTTCGCGCTCGCCGTGCCCCTCCTCGTCATGATCTTGATGTTCAGCATGTACCTCACCGAGCTGGTGAGGGCGAAGCTGAAGCTCCAGGAGATGGCCCGCTACGCCGTCTGGGAGATGACGAGCTACACCCTCAGCGACTTCGCCAACGGCAACCACGACGCCGCGTTCGAGGACGCCCGCCAGGAGGCCCACCGGGAGCTCATCGAGCGCTACACCGACATGGACTCGGTGGAGCCCAACGCGCCCGCGGGGACCTTCATCGCGCGCTACAGCAGCGTGGCGGGGACCATCACCAACAAGGAGATTCCCTTCCTGGAGAGCGGGATGCTGAGCCGACCCAGCACCAGCGAGGGTGGCAGCTTCGCCGGCGGCATCCTCGGCGCGCTCAACTCGGGCGCCGGGGCGCTGCTCAACGGCTGGGGCTTCAACAACAAGGGGTGGGTGGAGTCGGAGGTGACGATGAACTTCGACAACGTCATCATCCCCCGCAGCTACCTCGACGAGAACAGCGGCCCGGGTGGCTTCTTCCAGACGGACACCTTCGGCGGGCAGGACCTGGCCAGCGTGCCGCTGCGCTCGCGCTTCTCCATGTACGCCAACGGCTGGCACATGCCGGACGGCGGCGACGCCGTCATCGACGGGCGCCGCGCCGGCAACCACCGCTCGGGCGGCACGCCCCACGGCCTCTACCAGCAGGTGGGCCGCATGAAGTTCCTGGGCCTGGGCAACGTGCTGAACAGCCTGGGCATCGGCGGCATCCTCGACGCGGTGGCCACCGTCATCCCCAACTTCTTCGGCACCTTCGTCGTGGCCCGCAACTACGGCATCACCCCGGACCAGAAGGGCGACTGCAACGGCCTGAACAAGTACGACAGCCGGGCAAGCAGCGGCCTGCACGCCATGCGGGGCCTGCTGGACCACGATCGGCCGGACTGCTTCGATACGGCGCCCTTTCGGGACGAGATGACCTACGAGCACAGCAACTACATCCGGGTCTTCGAGGCGCGCGGCGAGTTCTTCATGGGCTGCAAGCGCGCCATGGCCGACGACCCGTCGGACCCGGATGTGCAGCAGGAATCCACGGAGCGGGACGAGCAGGATGACAAGGTCCGTTGTGAATAGGAGCCTGGCGCGGGTGGGGCTCCTGTGCGCGCTGCTGGCGGTGGTGCCCGCGGCCGCCGAGCAGGAGCTGCCCATCTACCCGGGGACGCTGCACACCCGCATCGGCAATGACCTGGTCATTGGCGGCGAGTACTACCGGCTGGCGTACTTCACCACGCCCGACTCCATGGCGAAGGTGGCGGAGTACTTCGCGCGCAAGTGGCGCGAGGACGGCTACCCCACCGTGGTGGAGGGGGACATGAAGGACGAGGCCGTGGTGTCCGCCCTCTACACGCGCGAGGGGCTGCAGCGCGGCGTGGTGCTGCGCCAGCACCTGGGCAAGACGCTGGGCTTCACGGTGCTGCGGGACTTGTGGGTGCGCCCGCCGAAGAAGCCCGCGCAGGGCTTGGTGAAGCTGGAGGGCACGCTCTACAGCCAGGACCTGGCCACCCGCGACGACCCGGGCGGCTCGCAGAACCGCACCTCGCTGGTGCAGGGCGGGCTGACGGAGGTGCAGCAGCGGATGACGGCGGAGCTGGCGCGGCAGGGCTTCGAGCCGGTGCGCCACGTGGCCTCGAAGCTGGGCGGCGACACCCAGGTGACGATGGAGCACGCCCGCAAGGGCGAGCAGGTGATGACCACGCTGACCCCGGTGGACGAAGGGGTGACGGCGGTGGTGCAGATGTGGGTGGGCTCGGACCGGATTGACGCCGTGCCCAACGACGAGGCCGTGCGCGCCAGCCGCCAGGCCCACGAGCAGGAGCAGAAGCAGAAGGCCGCGCGCGAGGGTGGGAAATGAAGGCGTGGGTGTTGTGGGTGGTGCTGCTGGCGGGCGTGGGCCCGGCCCGGGCGCAGGTGCCCCCGGCGGCGCGCGAGCTGCTGTCGCACATGTCCAAGGGCGCGCGCGCCTCGCGCACGGGCGACTGGGTGACGTACCGCTTCCACAGCGGCGGCGAGCGCGCCTACTACTGGCGCATCGCCGTCGTGGGCGACGAGAAGGACAAGCTGGGCCGCGACGCGGTGTGGGTGGAAATGGAGGCGGGCACGCACCCGGCCATGAAGGCCCCCCTGGCGCAGATGCGCATGCTGGTGGCGCGGGAGAACGAGCAGATCCGCTTCGACGCCATCACCCGCCTCTACATCGGCGGCCCCTTCGACCGGCCGCAGGAGTACTCGCAGGAGGCGCTGGAGCACGTGGTGAAGCAGCAGGAGGAGGAGAAGCGCGAGCGTCAGAAGGAAGACGCCACGCCGGCTCCGCCCTCGGAGCGGCTGCCCACGGGCGCCCGGCCCACGGTACGCTCCGGCAAGGAAGCGCGGCTGATGACGCTCGCCGGTACGGTGACGGCCGTCCCCGTGGAGGTCGTCATGAAGAGCACCGTCATCAAGCGCATGTGGGTCAGCCGGGAGATTCCGCTGCTCCACCTGGCCAAGACGGAGATTCCCGGCATCGCCCACACCATGGAAGTGGCGGAGTACGGCATCGACGCGAAGCCGCGCATGGTGCTGCCACCGCCGAACGCACCCAAGGTCCGCCTGGAGTATGCTGACGCCGTGTTCCCCTCCCTGACGGAGGCGGAGGAGGGCGCCCCCGCGGCGGACTCGCCCAAGACCCCGGAGGACAAGCCGTGAGCCATCCGAAGACTCCGCGCACCCGCTCCCGCCACAGCCGCGGGCAGGCCCTGGTCGAGTACTCCCTGCTGAACTGGATTCTCGTCGTCGCGCTCGTCATCGGCGCGTCGGTGAAGGTCCGCTGGACCGAGGACCAGCAGTCGAACGTCATCGACCTGTTCCTGGAGGCGTACCAGATTTATTACGACTCCTTCTATTTCGTGCTGAACCTGCCGTTCCCGTGACGGCAGGGAGCACGGTGGGCCAGCCGTCCCCGCTGGGGCTGCGGCTGGTGCATGCGGTCGTCTTCCTCGCCTTCGCGGCGGGGGTGCTCGTCGCCTCGCGGGTGGAGTGGCTCCACGTCGCTCATGCGCTCGGGCAGCCCTTCCACGCGGGCGCTCCGCCCCGGTGGCTGCTGCTGGGCGCCTCGCTGCTGTCCGCGGTGGGCTCGCTGCGCCTGGGCGTGGCGCTGGCGCGGGGCCGCTCCGCGCCGGGGTGGGCGTCCGGGGCCATCCTCCTGGGCGTGGTGGGCACGCTGGCGGCGGGCAGGCCCCAGGGGCTGGAAGAGACGCGCTCCGAGTCCGCGGCCAACGTGGAGTTCCTCCGCGTGGCGCGCCGGGTCCACCTGGCCATGGTGGGGGAGCTGCAGGCGCATGGCGGCGCGCCGGTGGAGCCCGAGGCCTGGCGCAGCGCCCTCGCCCGGGCGGAGGGCCGTGAGGCCCGGGTGCGCACGCGCACGTTCCAGCCCGTGGCGCCCCAGGTGGTCTGGCTGCCCTCCGAAGCGGCGGTGCCGGAGCCGCTCGTGCCCGGCTCGCTGGCCGTGCACGTGACGCCGGACGGGGTGGGCTTCACCGTGAGGGTGGTGGGGCTCGTGGACGGGCGGCCCGCGCTGCTGCGCGACGACCAGGGCGCACTCCTGGTGCTGCGCGGCCTCTACAACCCGGACCTCCCCCCACCGACCGAGCAGGCAGTCCCGCCAACGCCCTGAGCCGCGCCCCCCACCTCTTGGTTGCCGCAGACCCGGTATCTCGCCAGTCTCGCGCCCTCGGGCGGTTCCAGGCCGGATGGGCCGCCCTCACGGCAACGAAGAGCAACAAGGAGCGCGCAATGGCGCATGCGGCTTGGACGTGGATGGTCGTCGCGGCGGCGGTCGGGGCAGGGGTGATGGCGTGCAGTGACGACGATGATGGTGGCGGCGGGCCGAAGAATCCCCCGGGCAGCGGCGTGGACGCGGGGGTGAACGAGAACCGCCCCGGCCTGGGCGAGGACCCCGGTGAGCCACGGGGCACGCCCCTCAACCTCCCGGCGGGCGTGAGCATCAGCGGCCACATCCTCGGTGCGAACGAGCTGACCGGGGAGTGCGAGGGGGGCTCGGAGCCCCAGGGCTCCGGGCCCGCGGTGAAGATCTGCGTGCCCATGCGCAACACCACGGGCGCGGCGGTGCAGCTGGAGCTGCCCCGCGGCCTCACCGTGATTTCCACCTCCGCGGGCCGGTACCAGAATGGCCTGCTGGTGGAGCGGGTGGTCGTCACCCTTCCGCCCACGGCCCAGGGGCCGGGAGTCCCCACCGACGGCGGCACCGACCCGGACGCCTTCCTGGTGGCCCTCCACCTCTACTGCCTCAACGAGGCGCGCAATCCTTCCGAGACGGGCAACCCCTACAAGCTGGGCCCCGTGACGGACGACGCCGCGCTCCGGGAGCTGCTCCAGCTGCTCGTGGGCAAGCAGCTCGACAACGATGACGCCGTGGATGTGGTACAGGACGCCATCTACAGCATCACCGAGGGCAACGGCCTCACCTCCGAGGACCGCGAGGCCCTCGAGGACCTGTGACGGGACGAGAACATTCGTCCTGGAATGGCGCGGGATGCCGGGCTGTCACGAGAGGTGGTTTTGACACCCGGTGTATCCCACGGATAACATCCCACGCCACTCGCGCAACTTGCGCCTGACTGTTTTCGAAAACCCCTCTGGACTCCTCGCCGCCGAACGGCACCCCCCGTTTTGGAGGTCCCTGAATCATGCTGAAGGGCAAGACCCCGCTCGTCGTCGCGCTCGTGCTCGGCCTGTTGGCCGGTGTCATCGCGTATTCCGCCATCAAGAAGAAGGAGGCGGATGTCCGCCGCGGGTGGAACCTGGTGCCCGTGGTCGTGGCCGCCCAGGACGTGCCCGAGGGCACGGTCATCACCTTCGAGATGATCTCCCAGCGCTCCGTGCCGGAGCAGTTCGTCACCTCCTCGGTGGTGCGTCCGGACTCGGCCTCCTACGTGGTGAACCAGAAGGTGCTGGTGGCGCTGCAGTCGGGTGATCCGCTGCTGTGGAGCCAGTTCGAGACCACGAAGGCCGCCGAGCGCCTGTCGACCAAGGTGCAGCGCAAGGCCCGCGCCATCACCATCGAGGCGAAGAACACCACGTCCGTGGGCGGGTGGATCCGCCCCAACGACAAGGTGGACGTCATCGGCACGTTCCGTGATCCGCAGACGGACGAGAGCGTGGCGGTGACGCTGCTCCAGAACGTCATCGTGGTGGCCACGGGCAAGATCACCGGTACCACCAACGTCAACCTCATCCCCGAGGGCCAGCGCGAGTACGCCGACATCTCGCTCATGGTGCTGCCGGAAGAGGCGGAAATCCTCGTGCTGGCGACGGAGCTGGGCGCGCTGACGCTCACCCTGCGCAACGAGGACGACGTGGACCTCATCGAGGAGCGCGGCCGCGCCACCATCAGCACGCTGCTGTCCGGCGAGCGCACCCGGGTGCTGGAGCAGAAGCGCCGGGAGATCATCCAGATCATCAAGGGCGGCGCCGAGAAGGCCGCGGGTGCGGGCGCGCCGTAACGGCGCCGCCTGCGCCGCACCTCTCCCAGCCCCCAGGGACGCACGCCCATGCTTGCCGGAATCGTCCTCCTCCTCGTCACCGGGTCTGTCTTCTTCTTCAGCCTGGTGATCTTCAGCGTCCTGTCGAAGGCGTACGAGCAGTACCAGGAGCGCTACGTCGCCAAGTCGATGAACGACTTGAGCGACATGTTCCTCTTCATCGATGCGCGGCAGATGTTGATCCTCAACATCGCGTGCATGTGCTTGTTGGGGATCCTCTCGTACATCATCTTCAACCCCATCCTCGCGGTGGTGGCCACGGTGTTCGGCTTCTTCCTGCCGATGCTGATGGTCAAGCACTACCGCAAGCGGCGCATCAAGAAGTTCAACGTCCAGCTGGTGGACGCGCTGCAGGCCATGGCCAACGCCTTCAAGGCCGGCCTCACCTTCCCGCAGGCGATTGAGCACGTGGCGCGCGAGGCGATGGCGCCGCTGTCCCAGGAGTTCGGCCTGTTCGTGAAGGAAGTGAAGCTGGGCGTGCCGCTGGAGGAGGCGCTCATCAACATGGGGCGCCGCGTGGGCAGCGACGACCTGGAGCTGGTGGTGGTGTCCACGAACATCGCCCGGCAGCTCGGCGGCAACATGGCGGAGATGTTCGAGACCATCTCCAACGTGATCCGCGAGCGCTTTCGCCTGGAAGGCAAGATCGACGCGCTCACCTCGCAGGGCAAGCTGCAGGGCTGGATTGTCGCGGCCATGCCCGGAGTGCTGGGCATGGTGCTCAACTACATGCGGCCGGACCTGATGGAGCCCATGATGAACCACCTGTTCGGGTGGATCCTCGTGGTCATCATCGCCATCATGGAAGTGATGGGCATCCTCATCATCCGGCGCATCGTCAACATCGATATCTGAGGGGTGCACCGTGGATGTCCTGACGCAAGTGCTGGTCGGCAGCTCGGCGCTGCTCTTCGCGGGGGCCGTGGGGTTCCTGGGCCTGGGGCTGTACCAGACGCTGCTCGAGCGCTTCCTGACGGAGGTGCGCGACGAGTCGGCGGGCGGCATGAAGGGCTTCGGCTCGGTGGCCATCCGCAAGCTGGGGGCCATGAACCGGCGCTTCATGTGGCCGGGCTACGAGGCCAAGCAGCGCCGCAACCTCATCAAGGCCGGTGAGCCCCAGGGCTACAAGCCCGAGGACATCATGGCCCTGCAGGAGGTGAGCGCGGTGGTGGGCCTGCTGATGGGCCTGTTCCTGCTCAACGGCCTGGGGCAGAACCTGGTGTGGTCGCTGCTCTTCATGGTGGGCGGCACGTTCTACCCGCTGATGTGGGTGAATGATCAGGTGAAGAAGCGCCACCTGCAGATCAGCCGCGCGCTGCCCTACAACCTGGACCTCTTGACGCTGTCGGTGGAGGCGGGCCTGGACTTCACCGCCGCGCTGGCCAAGGTGGTGGAGAAGGGCAAGACGGGCCCGCTGCGCGAGGAGCTGCAGCTGGTGCTCAAGCAGCTGAAGATGGGCAAGACGCGTGAAGAGGGGCTGAAGAGCATGATCGTCCGCGTGGACCTGCCGTCGCTGACGACGTTCGTCACCGCGCTCATCCAGGCGGACAAGATGGGCACCAGCCTGGGCAAGGTGCTGCGCATCCAGTCCACGCAGATGCGCATCGACCGGACCCAGCGCGCGGAGAAGCTGGCCGGCGAGGCGCCGGTGAAGATGCTCTTCCCGCTCATCGCCTGCATCTTCCCGACGGTGTTCATGGTGCTGTTCGGGCCCATCGTGTTCCAGTTCTTCTTCGGAGACCTCGCCTGAGGTAGCCGCCCTGCCCATCCGCCTGACCATTACCAAGGGGCTCCAGGAGGGAAGAGAGCTCTACTTCGAGCAGGCCGAGGTGAAGATCGGCCGCACCTCGGAGAACGACCTGGTGCTGCAGGACCATGGCGTGTCCCGCAGGCATGCCCGCATCGTCGAGCGCGGCGGCCTGTACTTCGCGGAGGACGTGGGCAGCTCCAACGGCACCGCGCTCAACGGCACGAAGCTGCCGGGCGAGCAGCAGCTGCGCGACGGGGACCGCATCACCGTGGGGCCGGTGGAGTTCACCTTCGTCTGGGTGCCGCCCGACGGGGACGAGGACGCCACCCGCCCCATCCGCCGCAACCCGCCCATCCAGCCTCCGCCCATCGGTGACGCCTCGCAGGAGGCGCTCCCCACGGCGCGGCTGCAGGCCGTCGCCCCGGTGCGCCCGGCCGACTCGCCGGAGCAGGTGAGGGTGACGGGCTCCATGCCCGCGCAGCTGGCGCCCACCGCGCCGGCGCAGAAGGCCGAGGGCCTGACGGCCGCCGACCGCGCCCGCCAGCGCCGCGACCTGGCCCGGAGCCAGGGCGGGCGGCTGGTGCTGTGGTTTCTCGCGCTGCCCGTCGTGAAGCGCGTGGCGGTGGGCCTGGCCGCCGTGCTGCTGGTGGCGGCGGGGGTGGGCGTTCCCGGCTATGCGTTCCTGTCCGGGGGCGTGAAGGGAGGCCCTGGGGGCTCGGAGCCGGAGACCCTCAGCCTGGAGCCGGTGAAGGACTCGTTCGGCCTGGGGGAGGGCGTGCGGTGGGAGCGCCCGGACCAGAAGGACTTCGAGTTCCAGTTCGTCTCCCCCACGCGGGCGGTGGCGCTGGTTCGCTACCAGGCCAGTGGCATCTCCAAGGAGGAGGTGGCCCTGGTGCTCAACGGCGCCAACCTGGGGTGGGTGCCTCCGGACACGACCAGCTCGGCGGAGCGGGAGCTGGAGCACATCCTTCCCGTGGAGACGCTCAAGCGCAACGAGCCCAACACGCTCGCCTTCGACAACGTGCGCAACCCGCCCGGCAGTGACACGTGGCGGGTGTGGAACCTCCGGGTGGAGGTCATCCCCGTGCCGGAGCTGTCGCCGGAGGAGCTGCTGGTCAAGGCCCGGCAGTACGCCGTCACCGGCGCCCGCTTCTACGCGCAGAAGGACGTGGGCGCGGAGAACCTCTTCAAGGCGTGGCAGCAGTACCGCTTCGCGTGGATCACCCTGGAGGCCCTGGAGGAGAAGCCGGAGCTGTACCAGGACGTCCGCTTCCAGCTCGGTCAGGTAGCAGCCGAGCTGGACCACAAGTGCAGCCAGCTCATGCTCGATTTCCAACGAAGCGTACAGTACCGGAACGCGAAGACCGCCCGGGCGGCGCTGGCGGAAGTCAGCAGGCGCTTCCCTACGGGCGAGCATCGCTGCCACAATCGTGGTCTGGAGCTGGCATACGAGCACGAGCTGTAGGCGCGTGCCCCCCTCGTAGTGTAGGTCGGTGATTTCCCATGACGAACGGTTCCCCTCCCACGCGGCGCAGGCCTACTTCCGGGACGCCCTCGGGCGGGACCGGGGCCCGCCCCGCCACGCGCAGGACGGCTCCCGGTGCTGCCGCGGCCCGGCCTGCTCCGGTGTCCGCTGCCTCCAGGCTGGTCTGCATCGCGGGGCCCAAGGCCGGTGAGGAGTTCTCGCTGGAGGACGGCGAGTACGTCATCGGCCGCGCCACCGACAACGCCATCTGCATCCCGGACACGTCCGTGTCGCGCAAGCACGTCATGGTGCGCAAGATGGGCTCGGGCTGGGCGGTGAGCGACCTGGGCTCGGGCAACGGCACGCTCGTCAACGGCGACGCGATTGGGGACGAGACGCCCCTGGCCAACGGCGACGTCGTCACGCTGGGCGACACGGAGCTGCGCTTCGAGGACGTGGCGAACTCCACCATGGCGGTGGCCATGCCTCCGCCGGGCTCGCGCCCCCGGCCGGGCGCCTCCGGCAGCCGGGGCGCGCTGCCGTCCCGTCCTCCGCCGCGCACGGAAGGGGGACGCGTGCGCAGCGCCCGCTCGGCGGCCGCCGCGCCGCCCAGCCCGGAAGACCAGCGCAAGAAGATGCGCATCAAGCTGGGTATCGCCGGCGTGGTGGTGATGCTGTTCGCCGGCCTGGGCGTGGTGCGGATGAACGTCAGCCAGCAGCAGGCCGCGGAGCAGGCGCGGGCGCTGGAGGGCAAGGCCCGGCGGGACATGCTCGGCTCGCTGTTCCAGGACGCGAAGAACCTGGTGCGAGAGGGCAAGTGGCTGGAGGCGCAGGAGAAGCTGCAGGAGCTCCAGGCGCAGGCGCCCGACTACCCGGGCGTGACGGACTACCTGGGGCACGCCGAGCGGGAGATTCCCATCCAACGCAGCCTGAACGACGCGCAGGCGGCGTTGGCGAAGAACGAGCTGGGCAAGGCCGCCGCCGCGCTGGCGAAGACGGGCAACACCCAGTTCCTGGACGACAGGGTGCGCACCGCGAAGCGCGACCTGGCGTCGGCGGCCGACAAGCGCTCCGTCGCCGCGCGCAAGGCGCTGGACGAGGGCCAGATGGACCAGGCGAAGCTCATCACCGACGACGTGCTGGTGGCCTTCCCGGAGCACCGCGACGCGAAGATCATCAACGAGCAGGCGGTGCAGGCCATCACCATCCGCGACACGCCCAAGCCCGTCTTCCAGGCCGCCGCGCCCAAGCCGTGGGAGCCGGCCGTGGACCGCTTCCGCGACGGTGACATGTCCGGCGCGGTGGCCATGCTCAACGCGTGCATGGCCCGCACGCCGCAGTGCAAGAAGCTGCTCGGGCAGATCACCGAGTTCGGCAACCTCTACAAGCGGCTGGAGGATCTGGACGCCAAGGGGCTGTCGAAGCTGCTGGCGCTGGACAAGGACATCACCGACGGGCGGCCCAGCAAGATGGCGCGGAACGCGGGCACGCGCGCGGCCACCATCTTCTACAAGGGTGCCACCGCGGCGAAGGCGGCCGGCCAGTGGTCTCGCGCCATGGAGTACTCGCGGCGCGCGCTGCAGGCGGACCCCGGCCACGCCGGCGCCACCAACATCATCAGCGAGCTGAAGACGAAGGCGAAGGACCTGTACCTGCTGGCGTACTCCCTGAAGGACGGCAGCCCGGAGGACGCGCTGCCCAAGTTCAAGGACGTGGTGGCCATGACGCCGCCCGACGACGAGTACCACCAGAAGGCGCAGACCTGGGTCGAGAAGCTGTCGCGATGAAGAAGCCCCGAGGCGCGGGAGGAGAGTCGCCGCCAGTCCCCCCTGGTTTCCAGGGAGACCTCTTCGGCGCCCCGGCAGCCGAGCCCGTGGTCGGCGAGGCGAGGCCCGCCGGCCGGGTGGTGGCCATGCCCCGCAAGCCGCCTCCGCCCCCGCCGGTGGACGCGGACGGCACGTCGCTGCTGGGCCCGCTGGAGGGCGCGCCTCCGCCGCCGCCGAAGCCCGAGCGGCTGGTGCTGTCGGTGGGCGAGCTGACGCGGCAGCTGAAGCAGACGCTGGAGTCTCGCTTCGCGCGCGTGCTGGTGCGCGGCGAGGTGACGGGCTTTCGCGGTCCCAACGCGCGCGGGCACTGGTACTTCTCGCTGAAGGACCCCGGGGCGGCCATCGACGCGAAGGTGTGGGCGTCCCTGGCGGCCCGGCTGCGCTTCATGCTGCGCGACGGCATGGAGGTGGTGGCCGAGGGCAGCGTGGACCTGTACGAGCCGCAGGGCCGCTACAGCCTCATCGTCAACCGCCTGGAGCCGGTGGGGGAGGGCGCGCTGGCGCTCGCCTTCGAGCAGCTCAAGGAGCGGCTGGCGGCGGAGGGGCTCATCGGCGCCGGGCGCAAGCGCCCGCCCAGGCCGCTGCCCTTCCTGCCCCAGCGCATCGGCGTGGTGACGAGCCGCACGGGCGCGGCGCTGCAGGACTTCCTGCGCGTGCTGCACTCGCGCAACCCGCGGCAGAGCGTGCTGCTGGCGGACGCGCGCGTGCAGGGCGAGGGCTCGGCGGTGGAGGTGGCCCGGGCGATTGAACGGCTGACCCGCACGGACGTGGACGTCATCGTGGTGACGCGCGGCGGAGGCTCCGTGGAGGACCTCTGGGCGTTCAACGAGGAGGTTGTCGCGCGGGCCATCTTCGCGTCGCCGGTGCCGGTGGTGTCGGCCATCGGCCATGAAATCGACTTCACCATCTCCGACTTCGTGGCGGACTGGCGCGCGCCCACCCCCAGCGCGGCGGCGGAGCGGCTGGCGCCGGTGCTGGCGGACCTGGAGCTGACGCTGGCCACGCAGGCCGGGCGGCTGCGGCGGGCCATGGAGCGGCGGGTGCTGGAGCTGCGCGAGGAGCAGGGCCAGCTCGCGGCGCGCCTGGAGGACCCGCGGCGGGCCATCAACCACCAGCGGCTGCACCTGTCCGAGCAGGTGGACTCGATGATGCGCGTGCTGCGGCCTGCGGTGCGCGAGCACCGGGAGACGCTCCGCGCGCTCTCCGAGCGGCTGCAGCGGGCGCGGCCTCAGGCGCGGCTGGGCGAGCAGCGGGCGCACCTCCTGAAGCTGGCCGCCCGGCTGTCGGAAGCGGCGCGCGCGGGTGTGGCGTCGCGGCAGGCGCTGCTGGCCACCGCGCACCTGGGGCTGGAGCGGGCGTCGCCCGCGGCCCAGGTGGCCAGGGAGCGTGCCCGGCTGGCCGCGCACCGGGCACGGCTGCTGGCGCTCCAGCAGGGGGCACTGGCGGATGCGCAGCGGCGTTTCCAGCGTCTGGAGGGACGGCTGGACGCGATGAGTCCGTTGAAGGTGATGTCGCGCGGGTACTCGGTGGTCTTCCGCCAGCGGGACGGGGTGGTGGTCCGCACCAGCACCGACGTACAGGTAGGAGAGCGACTGGGCATCAAGCTCGCCATGAACGGGGCGAAAACGCTCGGCGGGTGTGAGGAAGTCGAAGCCACCGTCACGGGAGTGAAAGGGCCGGTGGACTGCTAACGGGCAACCCTCTAGTGTCCCGCGCCCCACACGGGGAGGTGGAAGGCAGTGGCGAAGTCGGACAAGGCCAAGGCGGTGGAGCCCGAGCAGTACGGGGACGTGGTGACCCGACTCGAGGAGACGGTGGGCCGGCTGGAGAGCGGCAACCTGTCCCTGGAGGATTCTCTCAAGGCCTTCGAGGAGGGCATCCGGCTGGTGCGCCGGGGGGAGAAGCTCCTCACGGAGGCGGAGCAGCGAATCGAGCAGCTGCTGCTGGACGAGGACGGCAAGGACGTGGTGGCGCCGCTGTCGGTGGGCGCGCGTCCGGTACCGGCGGCGGCCCCCCGAGCGCCCGCTGCGCCTGCCCCCCGCGCCCCCCCGGAGGATGACGTCCCGTTCTAGGGAGCGCGGGCGCCCACTCCGGCATGCCGAAGCCGAAGATCACCATCGTCGACGATGACCGCGACACGCGGGAGCTGCTGGCCGCGGCCCTCGAGGACGAGGGCTTCGAGGTCACCATGGCCGCCAACGGCCTGCGCCTCATCGCGTCGCTGCAGCTGCACCGGCCGCACGCCATCCTCCTGGACGTGAACATGTCCTGGATTGACGGCTTCGAGCTGTGCCGGGCGGTGAAGAAGAACGAGCACTTCCGGGACATCCCCGTCGTCTTCATCAGCGGGCGCGGGGACCCCGAGGACAAGCGGCACGGCCTGGAGGTCGGCGCCGCGGACTACTTCGTCAAGCCGCTGGACATGGACAGGCTCGTCAGGCGCATCCGCGAGCTCGTGGCCACGCAGGCCCCCTAGAGGAGCACGGACTCACTTGGCATCCTTCGACCTCGACTCCTTCCTGAGCGCCCAGCAGGCGCGGGTGGAGGCGCTGTTGCTCGAGCGCGCCGACCGCCTCGTCCCCGCGGGCACGCCCCCGAAGCTGGCGGAGGCCATGCGCTACTCGCTGCTCGCCGGTGGCAAGCGCCTGCGCCCGGTGCTGTGCCTGACGTTCGCCGACACGGTGGCGCGCGCCAGCAACGCGTCTCCCCTGGCGGGCGACGCGGCGTGCGCGCTGGAGTACGTGCACACGTACTCGCTGGTGCACGACGACCTGCCGGCCATGGATGACGACGACTACCGCCGGGGCCGGCCCACCAACCACAAGGTGTACGGCGAGGCGATGGCCATCCTCGCCGGGGACGCGCTGCTGACGGAGGCCTTCACGCTGGTGGCCACGGGGCCGGAGGGGGCACGGGCCTCGCTGTGCCGCGAGCTGGCGGTGGCGGCGGGCGCTTCGGGCATGGTGGGCGGGCAGGTGCTGGACATCGCCGAGGACCGGCCCGCCGCGCTGGACTACCTCATCCGCCTGCACCGGCTGAAGACGGGCGCCCTCATCCGCGCCGCATGCCGCATGGGCGTGCTGGCCGGGGGCGGGGACTCGGACGCGCTGCTTCGCGCGGACTCCTATGGCGACGCGGTGGGCCTGGCCTTCCAGATTGCCGACGACGTGCTGGACGTGACGGCCACGCCGGAGCAGCTGGGCAAGCCCGCGGGAGCGGACGCGGCGGCCGGGCGCTTCACCTTCCCGGCGGTGGTGGGCCTGGCGGAGTCGCGGCGCATGGCGGAGGAGAAGGTGGCCCAGGCGGTGGCGGCGGTGCGCCCGCTGGAGGGCGACAACGGGCCGCTGGCGGCGCTGGCGCGCTACGTGGTGGAGCGGAAGTCCTGATGTCGGAGCTGCTGGCACGCATCGCCTCGCCCTCGGACATGCGGGCACTTCCGGAGGCGCAACTGCCACGGCTGTGCGAGGAGCTGCGCGAGGACATCATCTCCCTCTGCGGCCGCGTGGGCGGCCACCTGGGCGCGTCCCTGGGCGCGGTGGAGCTCATCGTCGCGCTGCACCGGGTGTTCCACTCGCCGGTGGACGCGCTCCTCTTCGACGTGGGGCACCAGGCCTACGCGCACAAGCTGCTCACCGGGCGGCGCGAGCGCATGCACACGCTGCGGCAGGCCGGCGGCCTGGGGCCCTTCCTGGACCCGCGCGAGAGCCCGCATGACGCGCTGCTGGCGGGGCACTCGTGCACGGCGGTGTCGGCCGCGCTGGGCCTGCTGGAGGGGCGCCGGGTGCTGGGCAAGCGCGGCCACGTGGTGGCGGTGCTGGGCGACGGTGGCCTCACCGGTGGGCTGACGTTCGAGGGTCTCAACAACGCGGGGGGCAGCCACCTGCCGCTGGTGGTGGTGCTCAACGACAACCAGATGTCCATCAGCGCCAACGTGGGCGCGATCCCCGCGCTGCTGCGCACCCGGGGCGCACGCGCCTTCTTCGAGGGCCTGGGCTTCACGTACCTGGGGCCCGTGGACGGGCATGACCTGGGCGCGCTGGTGCACGCGCTGCGCGAGGCGAAGGCGTCCTCGCGCCCGGTGGTGGTGCATGCGCTGACGCTGAAGGGGAAGGGCTTCCCCCCGGCGGAGGCGGACGCGCAGACGCGCGGGCACGCCATGGGCCCGTACGAGTGGCGGGACGGCAAGCTGGTCCGCTCGCGCAAGGGTCAGCGGACCTTCAGCGAGGCCTTCGCGGCGGTGCTCGAGGACGCCATGGCGCGCGACTCGCGCGTGGTGGCGGTGACGCCAGCGATGCTGGAGGGCTCGGCGCTCAACGAGCTGAAGGCGCGCTTTCCGGACCGGGTGCACGACGTGGGCATCGCCGAGCAGCACGCCGTCACCTTCAGCGCGGGCCTGGCCGCCGCGGGCGCGCGCCCCGTCTGCGCCATCTACTCCACGTTCCTCCAGCGGGCGTACGACCAGATCATCCACGACGTGTGCCTGCCGGGCCTGCCCGTCGTCTTCGCCGTGGACCGCGCGGGGCTGGTGGGCGCGGATGGCGCCACGCACCAGGGCACCTACGATGTGGCCTCGCTGCGCCCGCTGCCGGGGTTGCGGCTGTGGGCACCCATGGTGGGCGAGGACCTGGAGCCCATGCTGGCCACCGCGCTGGAGGCGCCTTACCCCTCCGTGCTCCGCTTCCCGCGCGGCACGCTGCCGCCGCTGCCTCCGGGGCTGCGGGCCGGTGAGGCGCCGCTGGAGGGCGCGCGGTGGCTGCACCGGGCCGCGCACCCCCGGCTGACGCTGGTGACGCTGGGCCCGCTGGGGCTGGCGGCGCTGGAGGCCGCGCGCTCGGAGCCGGGGTGGAGCGTGCTGGACGCGCGCTGTGCCTCGCCGGTGGACGAGGCCGCGCTGCTGGAGGCCGCCGCGTGCGGCCACGTGGTGGTGGCGGAGGAGGGCACCTCGCGCGGCGGGCTGGGCGGCGCGGTGCTGGAGCTCTACGCGGCGCGAGGCGTGACGCCGAGGGTGCGGCTCGTAGGACTGCCGGACGCCTTCGTCCCCCATGGCGACGCGCGGGTGCAGCGCGCGGAGCTGGGCCTGGACGTGGCGGGCCTGCTGCGGGCGGGCCGCGAGCTGCTGGAAGGAGGCGCGCGGTGAAGCTTCGCAAGGAGCGCCTGGACGTGCTGGTGGTGGAGCGCGGGCTGGCGGAGTCGCGCACCAAGGCCCAGGCCCTCATCCTCGCCGGCCAGGTGGTGGTGGGCGACCAGCGGGTGGACAAGCCCGGCTCGCTGGTGCCGGTGGAGGCGGAGCTGCGCCTCAAGGGCGAGGTGCTGCCCTACGTCTCGCGAGGCGGGCTGAAGCTGAAGGCGGCCATGGACCGCTTCGGGCTCGACGTGCGCGGCCGGGTGTGCGCGGACATCGGCGCCAGCACCGGTGGCTTCACCGACTGCCTGCTCCAGCACGGCGCCACGCGCGTGCACGCCATCGACGTGGGCTACGGCCAGCTCCACGAGAAGCTGCGCGTGGACCCGCGGGTGCGCTCGCGCGAGCGGGTCAACGCGCGCTACCTCACGGACGAGGACCTGCCGGAGAAGGTGGGCGCCATCGTCATCGACGTGAGCTTCATCTCGCTCACCCAGGTGCTGCCCTCCGTGCTGACCTTCCTGGAGCCGGGCGGGCTGCTGGTGGCGCTGGTGAAGCCCCAGTTCGAGGTGGGCCCCGAGCGGGTGGGCAAGGGCGGCGTGGTGCGGGACGCCGCCGCGCGCCAGGACGCCATCGACACGGTGACGGCCTTCGTGCGCGAGCAGGGCCTCACCGTGCGTGGGGTGATGGACTCGCCCGTGCCCGGGCCCGCCGGCAACGTGGAGGCACTCCTCGTCGCCGACAGGCCCTGAGCCGTCCATCCACTACGGCCGGGCGCTCCGGTACTGGTTGGTGGGCAGCGCCTGCATCAGCTTGCCACCGGTGCGCATCCAGAGCCGGCCGTCGCCATCCAGCGCGGCGCCGAGGCTGACGGGCACCTGGAAGCGGAAGACCTCGCGGCCCTCGCCGCTGGAGGACTGGTCCGCGGCGAAGATCTCCACCGGGCTGGTGGCCGCGCCACCCGCGGGCCGGGCAGGACCTGCGAGGAAGGTGATGTCCGTGGAGGGTGGGCGGCCGGGGATGACGTGCAGCACGTTCAGCGCGCCGTTGGCGTCCACCGAGGCGCCACCCGGGCTGCGCACGGTGCCGTCCGCGGAGGAGAGCAGCCACACGCGCTGCGTGCCCACGGCGGCGATGCGCGAGCCGTTGGCATAGGGCACCAGCCCCCTCATGGGGCCCACCAGCAGGGTGCTGGTCCAGCGGGAGTTGGTGCCCTCGCAGCCGTCCGCGTCCGCGGCGCAGGCGACGACCTGCGAGCGGTCCGGGGCGACGGGGTAGAAGCCCAGGAAGAGGATGCTGCCGTCATCGCTGAAGGCGCCGGCCGGCGGGGGCGGCGTGGAGGCGGTGCTGATGATGTCCCGGATGAGGTGCGTGTCGAGCAGCGCGCCTCCCGTGGTCGGGTTCGAGTCGCCCGCGTCCAGCTCCTCCACGATGATCTGCGCGCGGTTTTCGTTCTCCTGGTACTGGTTCGAGATCAGCACGCGGCCGTTGCGCACCTTGAGGGGGGCGATGGGGGTGCCAATCTTCTGGGTCTGGTAGACCCAGTGCTCCTGGCCGACGCCGCCGGGGGTGCTGGCACGGCGGGACAGCCGGCTGACGCGCACGACGCTTAGGCTGCGGATGAGCGCGTCGCCGTTGTCCATCACCGTCAGCGTGCGGACCGGGAAGTCCGGATGGGAGCGGGACGTAATCTGGAAGCTGGAGTCCACCGCGAAGGCGCTGAACCCGGGCGTCCAGACCCAGCGCGTGCCGTCACTCGCGGGCGCGGTGATGACCGTCTCCGGGGTGCACAACGAGGGCATGGCCAGCGTCTGGGCCGTGCCGGTGAGGGGCTGCCGGTAGAGCGTGTGCGTGCCCACGGTGGGGCCGCTGCAGCCGAGGAAGGCCACGTTGTTGCCAGTGCCGTCGACGGCGAGCGGGAAGTTGAAGGCCGCCCCGCGCTGCGGGTCATCCAGCACGCGCGTCACCGGGAAGAAGGTGGCCGGCTGGGGCAGGGAGCGGCCCTTGCGCGCGTCGTCGCACACCGCCTCGGCGATGAGGGAGAGGTTCGCGGCCATGCCGGCGGTGCGGTACGGGATGTCCGCGGAGGCCAGCTCCACGGTGACGGTGCCGCCGCTGTACGGGTACGTCTTGAGGAACGTGTCCCGGTCATAGAGGTTGAGGCTGCTCACCGTGTCGCAGCCGGACACGGTGACGACGACCGGCAGCGCCGTGCCGGCGACGATGGCCTCGGGCACCGTCAGGGAGACCTGGGGCGGGTCCGGGGTGGGGGGCGGCTTGGGGTCACCGCACGCCGCGGACAGGCCGGCGGTGAGAGCGAGGGCGGCGCGCCACGCGTGCCGAGTCAGGGAAGGGTGGGGCATGGCGCCGCACTCTACCCCGACCCCGCCCCGCCGGGCATCACCGCCCCGGGATGACGATGTCCACGCGCCGGTTCAGCTCGCGGCCCTTGGGGGTGAGGTTGGGCGCCACCGGGCGGGTGCCGCCGTAGCCCTCCGCCTCCACGCGCGCCGCGTCGAGCCCGGCCTTGACCAGGTGGGCCGCCACGGCCCGCGCGCGCTCGCGGGACAGGCGCAGGTTGGCCTCCGCGTCACCCTGGTTGTCCGTGTGGCCCTCCACGCGGACCTTGGTGATGCCGCCACGGACGATGGCGTCCACCACCTCCGCCAGCAGCGGCAGGCTGTCCGGGTGGAGCACCGTGCTGGTCTCCCCCGTGAAGCGCACGGGCTGGCCCAGCTCCAGCTGGTCGTTCTTGACGGTGACGAGCCGCTTCTTCGGCTCGGGCTCCAGGTCGAAGGAGAGCTCCGCCCCCGCGCCCTCGGCGACCTCCAGCTCCCGCGTCTGCGCCAGGTGTCCCGGCGCGGCGACGTCCACGCCATACCGGCCCGCGGGCACGTCCAGCCGGACGGGGCCGCCCAGCTCGGTGACCTCCACCTTCCGGGGCTCGCCGGCGCCGCGCAGGGTGATGGTGGCCCCCACCGGGCGCTTGCGCGACGTCACCGCGAAGGCGAAGCGCGCGGGGCGGACTTCGGCCTGCAGCGCCACCTCCACCGTGGCCCGCTCACCGGGCTGGAGCACCAGCTCGCGCTCGGCGGTGCGATAGCCTTCCTTGCGCACGGAGAGCTTCACCGGGCCGCCCGCCACCTCGTGGGTGAGGAAGCGGCCGGTGTCCTGCGCGGTGGCCACGGGCGGCAGGCTGGCGCCCACCACCGCGACGATGACGCCGGGCAGGGGCTGCCGCGTGCGCGCGTCCACCACCACCCCCTCCACCCGGGCGAGCCGGGGCGCGGGGGCAACGGCCGGGCGCTCCGGCACCTTCTCCAGGACGGCGGGGGTCGTCCGTCCGAGCACGTCCACGGTGTACGAAGCACCGACGAAGAGGTTGAAGGGCGGGGTGGTGGCCACGCCCAGGCCCACGCGGCGGTGCATGCCGAACTCCGCGGCCGCCGTGAGGGTGAGGTCCCTCACCGCCGTCACGCGTGCGCCCAGGCCGATGACCTGCGGCGCGGCGCTTCCGGCCGACAGCGTCTGCCCGTCCGGCGCCACCAGCACGCCGTCCACGCCCAGCGGGTACGCGAGCCCGTACTCGAGGAAGGGCGTCACGCCGGGCAGCGGTGCCTCCACGCCCACGCCCACGGAGAGGCGGTGGTAGCGGTTGAAGCCGAGCGCGAACTCCTCGGAGGCGTTGAGCTGCGGGCCGTCCTCCGGCGGGTCTCCCGCGCCGTCCAGCACCACGCCCAGGTTGGCGTGCGCGCGCAGGGGCAGGCCCTTCGGCCGCAGGTCATAGGTGGAGACCAGCCGCGGCGCGATGCCGAGGGCGGGGCGCTCCACCGAGATGTCGCCGGTGGAGAAGGTCATCGCGCGCAGGTCCACGCCGGCCCACAGGCCGGGCACCCACTCGCGCGTGGCGCGCGCCCCCACGGACACGTCGCCCAGCGCCTGGATGACGTTGGGCGAGGAGCGCGAGTTGGTGTTCGAGGACGCCCGGTACGCCAGCGACAGCTCCAGGAAGTCCAGCGGCACGTAGGCCAGCGAGAAGGTGCCGGCGGTGCGCGTGTTCTCCGCGCCCTGCACGGGGAACTGGGCGTTGGTGAAGTACTCGCCCATCAGCCCGAAGCGCAGCAGCCCGGTGCGTCCCAGGTCCGCGCCCGCCACGCGCAGCAGGCCCACACCGCCCACCGTGCTGGAGGCAAGGCGCAGGTTGCGTGCATCCACGAGCGCATGGCCCAGCGTGGAGGGGCTGTGGGGCCCGCTGCCAGTGGAGGACTCCTGCCCGGAGCCGGACGCGCCCAGGGACGCACTCGCCGTGTGGGCGGCCGGCACTTCACCAGCAGCCGGTGCGGGGTTCCCCTTAGTGGCATTCGGGCCCGGGGAAGACGATGTTTCCGGTGGCGCCGGGGCCTTCTCGGAGTGAGAAGCGCTGGTGGTAGCGCCAGGAGATTGCAATTGCAGCCCTGCTGGCGCCTGATCGACGGTGGGTGGGGCGGCCGGCCGGGCGTCGCCCTGGCTGGACGCAACGGCGGGTCCCGCCACGGCGAGGACCGTGATAGCCAGCGGGATGGGACGACGGAGGAACGACGGCCGGAAGAATCGCAGGAAACGCACGGTCAGCGAGTATATGCCGCGCATCTCCTCTCACAATTCCCACCCCTTCTCCGATGTCCGCCGCTCTGGCTCACGGGCGTGTTCAGCGGCATGATCCGGATCCGAACCATGTACCTTTACGCGCGCAGTGTGATTTCGCAGCCTCCCCGGCGGGCCCCCCGTGGCCGGCACGGCCGAGGTTCACCGTGAGAGTCGAGATGCAGGCGGATCAACGGGGACGCGTGCTGGTCGTTGCCGCGAAGGAGGCCGGCGACGCGCTGATGGAGCGGCTCACCGCGAGCGGCTACCAGTGTGCGTCGGCGGAGCAGGAGAGCGGCCTGTCGCAGGTGGCCGACACGCTCCAGCCGGAGGTCGTGCTCCTGGCGGTGACGGCGAAGCGCGCCGCGGAGATGCTCGACTCGCTGCGCAAGGTGGAGCGCCTGCAGCGGCTGCCCGTGCTGGTGGACCTGGGGCGCACCCGCTCGGCGGAGGCCTTCAAGCGTCTGGCAGTGGACGATTGGATCCGCAGCGCGGACGAGGTGGTGCCCCGGCTGGAGGCGGCGCTGCGCGCCGGAAGGCTGCGCGACCGGGAAGAGCGCATCCGGATGCGCATGGGGATGCTGCTGGAGATCACCCAGGCGGCGACCAGCTCGCTGGAGCTGGAGGAGATCCTCCGCATCGCGGTGGACAAGGTGGGCCGCGTCACCGGGACGGACCGCTGCTCGGTGGTGCTGGTGGAGGGCAGCCATGCCCGCACCGCGCGCGTGGTGGCCACGCAGGAGGACCCGAGCCTCGTCGAGCTGGACATCGAGGTGGCCCGCTACCCGGAGCTGCGCCGCGCGCTGGAGACGCGGCAGCCGGTGCTGATTGAAGAGGCGCAGAGAGACCCGCTGATGGCGGAGGTGCGCACCTCCATCGTCCCGCTGGGCGTGAAGTCCATCCTCGTGCAGCCCCTCATCTGCCAGGACGACCTCTTGGGCGCGCTCTTCCTGCGCGTGTCGCGGGTGGATGCGTCCTTCGGCCGGGACGAGCAGGAGTTCGCGCAGGCGGTGGCCGGCGTGCTGGCCAACTCCATCCGCAACGCGCGCCTGCACACCGCGGTGAAGAAGAAGCGCGAGGACCTGGAGCTGGCGTACGTGCAGCGCTACCAGGAGCTCAACGACGCCAACCGCCGCCTCAAGGAGCTCAACCGGCTCAAGGACGAAATCATCGCCGTGTGCAGCCACGACCTGCGGGCGCCGCTCCAGGTCCTGCTGGGCCACGGCCGGCTGCTGCAGGAGGGCCCGCTGGAGCCCCAGCAGCGGCAGTCCTCCGAGGCGATGATCCGCCAGGGCAAGAAGATCCTCGGCCTGGTCGAGTCGCTGCTGGAGAAGGGCAAGGGCGAGGCGGCGCGGCTGTCCATTGAGCCGCGCGTGCTGGACGTGGCGCAGCTGTGCCGCGACGCCGTCAACGAGCTGGAGATCCTCGCCGCCGACCGGGGCGTCTCGCTGCGGGCCGACTGCCCGGACAGCCTGATGCTCATCGGCGACGAGGTGAAGCTGCACGAGGTGCTGCAGAACCTCATCACCAACGCCATCCACCACGCGCGCCAGGACGGCGAGGTGGTGGTGAGCACCCAGCGGCTGGGGCGCCCGGACGGCGACGCGGCCAAGGTGTGCGTGCAGGACGACGGCGTGGGCATCCCCCCGGACGAGCTGCACCTGGTCTTCGACCGCTACCGCCACGGCGGCAAGGGCACGGGACTGGGGCTGGCCATCTGCAAGGAGTTCGTGGAGCTGCACGGCGGCGAAATCTGGGCGGAGAGCCCGCCGGACAACGGCTGCATCTTCGTCTTCACCCTGCCGCTGGCGCAGGAAGCGCCGCGCAACCCGCGCCCGCAGCAGCCCGCCGCCACCACGCCGCAGGAGCAGCCGCGCGTGCTGGTGGTGGAGGACGAGCCGGAGATTGCCGCCGTGCTGTCCGAGGTCCTGCGCTCGAAGTACCGGGTGGAGGTGGCTCGCGACGGCGCGGAAGGCCTGGCCAAGGCGCGTGCGCAGCGGCCGGACCTGGTGGTCATGGACGTGTTCCTGCCCAAGCTGGACGGCCTGGACGCGGCCATGGCGCTCAAGTCCTCGTCGGACACGGCCAACATCCCCGTCATCCTGCTGTCCGCCCACCAGGGCGTGGCGGAGAAGGTCCGCTCGCTCAACCTGGGCGCGGTGGACTACATGAGCAAGCCGTTCAACGCGGTGGAGCTCCTCAACCGCACCGAGCGCGCCCTCAAGCTGCGCCAGGGCGAGCGCGAGCAGCAGGAGAAGGAGAAGACCAACGCCCTGCAGCGGCGCACCGGCAGCGACCCGGCCACGGGCCTGCACGACAGGCGCGGGCTGCTGCTGCGGCTGGAGCAGGAAGTCACGCGCAGCCGGCGCTACCACCGGGCGCTCAGCCTGGCGGTGCTGCGCCCGGACCGGCCGGTGGACCCCATCCCGAACACCATCGCCGACATCATGCGCAAGCGGGTGCGCCACCCGGATGCCATCTCCCACCTGGGCGGCGGTGTGTTCGCCGTCGTCCTGCCGGAGTGCGGCGCCGAGGCCGCCCGGGCCGTCATCAGCCGCATGCTGCCGGATGTGGAGAAGGCAACGGACACCGAGTACCGGTCGGCCGTGGCGGACGTGAGCCAGGACAGCGACCCGGTGGAGAAGCTGCTGGAGAAGCTGGGCGCGCCGCCGCCCGAGGAGACGTGACGGGGGCGCTCTGCCCTGCAAGCCGGGCGGGGCCGCGCTAGACTCCTTCCAGCGTGAGCCCCACCCGCCTCATCGTCTCCGCGCTGCTGGTCACCCTGGTGGCGCCGGGGGCCTTCGCGGCCCCGCCGCCTCGCCGCCCGCGCGTGGACCGCGAGGCCATGCGCGAGGCCATGGACGCGGGGGCGACGGACGAGGGGCACTTCTCCTCGTCCGCCAGCTACTCGAACTACCTCCAGTCCCGCCTGCTGCACCACGCCGGGGACCACCGGGGCGCGGTGGACGCGCTGCGCCTGGCCCTGGCCACGGATGACGGGCACCCGCTGCTGCTCACCCGGCTGGGGGAGGAGTACGCGCGCCTGGGCGACCTGGACAAGGCCGAGCGCGAGCTGCGCCGGGCGGTGGACCGCTCCCCGGCGTACTACCCGGCCCATGTGCTGCTGGGGCGCGTGCTGCTGGAGGCCGGCCGCTTCACCCGGGCGCGCATGCACCTGCGGCGCGCGGTGGCCCTCAAGCCCCGGGAGCCGGAGGCCTACCTGGTGCTGGCCCAGCTCCACCTGGAGGCCGGCGCGCCCGACGAGGCCGTGAAGGTGGTGGAGTCACTGGCGGTGGCGCTGCCCGGCGAGGCGTCCGGCTACCGGCGCCTGGGGCTGGCCCTGGCAGAGCGCGGCGATGCCACGCGCGCCGAGCGCCTGCTGACGGAGGCCAGCACGAGAGACCCGGGCGACGTGGAGGTGCTGGCCGCGCTGGCGAAGCTGTACGAGGACAGCGGCCGGCCGACCGAGGCCGAGGACGCCCTGGCGCGCGCGCTCCAGAGAGATCCGGACAGCCAGGAGGTGCTGCTGGCCGCCGGCCGCGCGGCGCTCAAGGCCGGCTCCGCCGTGCGGGCGCGGGCGTACTTCGACCGGCTCCTGTCCCTGTCCACCGAGCCGGAGACGGCGGTGCGGGTGGCCTTCAGCTACCTGGCCGCGCGCCAGCCCTCCGCCGCGGCGCAGGTGCTGGACCAGGCCCGGGCTGCCGGGCAGGACGAGCCCCGCCTGGCGTACTACTCCGGCCTGGTGCACGAGCGGATGCGCCGCTTCCCGGAGGCGGCGGCCGCCTTCGGAGGGGTGCCGGAGAGCTCGGACGTCTTCTCCGACGCCCGCCTGCGCCGGGCCCGGAGCCTGTCGCTGGCCGGAGAGCACCCTCGGGCCCTGGCGCTGCTGCGCGCCGCCCTCCAGGCCGAGCCGGAGGACCCGGAGGTGCGCACGCAGTACGCCCGGGCGCTGGAGCGCGGCGGCGCGCCGGCCCGGGCCGAGGCCGTGCTGAAGGAGGGGCTGGCCGGCAAGCCCTCCGCCGCGCTGTACGACGCGCTGGCCGCCACGCTGCACCGCCAGGGCCGGGGCGCGGAGGCGCTGGCCCTGCTGCGCGAGGTGGTGGCGCGCGCCCCCCGGGACGAGGAGCTGCTCTACGTGCTGGGCGCGGCCCACGAGCGGCAGGGCGACGTGGACGGCGCGCTGGCGAGGATGCGGGCGGTGCTGGAGGTGGACCCGGACCACGCCGCGGCGCTGAACTTCCTGGGCTACCTGCTGGCCCAGGCGGGCAGGGACCTGGACGAGGCCGAGCGGAAGGTGCTGCGCGCGCTGGAGCTGCGGCCGGAGACCGGCGCCTACCTGGACTCGCTGGGCTGGGTGTACTTCCGGCGCGGCGAGTACCTGCGCGCGGTGGAGGCGCTGGAGCGCGCCTCGTCCCTGTCGCCCGACGAGCCCGTCATCCTCGAGCACCTGGGGGACGCCTACCAGCGCGCCTCGCGCAGTGGGGATGCCGCGGGAGCCTGGCGCCGGGCCCTGGAGGTATTGGCGCTGGACCCTGAGTCCGCCGAGCCCCCCGGCCAGCGCGCCGTGTTGGAGCGCAAGCTCAAGGCGCTACCCACGCGTGCGTCGGGCCGCTAAGTTGATGCGCCTATGGCGCGCCACGATGAAGGCTTCTTCACCGGCAGGGATGGGACGCGGCTGTTCTGGCGGTCGAGCTTCCCCGACGGCGAGCCCCGCGCGCACGTGGCCGTGGTGCACGGCTACGGAGACCACTTCGGCCGCTACACGTATGTAGCGGAGGCGCTGCTGGCGGACGGCTACGCGGTGCACGGGTTCGACTACCGGGGCCATGGCCGCGCGGACGGACGGCGGGGCTACTCCGAGAAGTGGTCCCACTTCGTGGACGACCTGGACGCCTTCTGGGCGCGGGTGCGCAAGGACGCGGGCGGCAAGAAGACCTTCATGCTGGCCCACAGCCACGGCGCGCTGATGGCCGTGAAGTGGATGGGCAGCCACAAGGTGGAGGGCTTGAGCGGGCTGGTGCTGTCAGCCCCCTACTTCAAGCTGGCCATTACGCCCCCCGCCATGAAGCTGCTGGCCGCGCGCGCGGTGGGCAGGCTGGTGCCGTGGCTGGCCCTCAAGACGGAGCTGACGGTGGAGGACCTGAGCAAGGACCCGGAGGTGCAGCGCGCCACCCGCGAGGACCCGCTCTACCTCACCATCGTCACGCCCCGCTGGTTCCTGGAGTCCACCCAGGCCCAGGGCGAGGCAATGCTGCTGGCTCCGAAGATTCAAGTCCCGCTGTTCGTGCTGTGCGGGGCCGAGGACGGCGTGGCGGCCCCGGCGGCGGCCCGGACCTTCTTCGAGACGGCCACTTCGGCGGACAAGAAGTTCAAGGAGTACCCCGGCATGCTCCACGAGCCGCTCAACGAGGTGGGGCGGGCGGAAGTGTTCCGGGATATCTCCGGCTGGATCTCCGCGCATCTCTGACATAATCAGGTCGCGCGGCTCCTCTGGAGGAGCTGGCGCTGGGTGAGGTCACCGCATGGCAACGGGTGAGACGGGCATCATCGGCAAGGGCATTGTCATCAAGGGCAACCTCACGGGAGGTGGGGACCTGGTCATCGAGGGCAGGGTGGAGGGGCAGATTGCCCTGAAGAACCACCTCACCATCGAGAGCACCGGCAAGGTGCAGGCGGACATCCGGGCCGAGGAGCTGACCATCAACGGTGAGGCGAGCGGGAACATCGACGCCTCGACCCGAGTGGCCATCAACGCTTCGGCCAAGGTGGCTGGTGACATCAAGGCACCGCGCATCGTCATCGAGGACGGGGCCGTGTTCAACGGCTCCATCGAGATGGACGTGAAGCTGCCGGACGACATCTGAGTTTCACGCCGGGCTTCGCACGGCACACACCTTTCGAGAGGGGCGGACAACACTCATGGCGAATACGGTCATTGGCTCGAGCATCGTCATCGACGGAGAGATTTCCGGAGACGAGGACCTGGTCATCCAGGGCACCGTGAAGGGGAAGATCTCCCTCAAGGAGAGCCTCTACGTCGAGGGCAGCGGCGTCGTCGAGGCGGACATCGAGACGCAGAACGTGGAGATCGCCGGCCGGGTGACGGGCAACATCTCCGCCAGCGACAAGGTGGAGCTGAAGACGGACTGCCGCGTGGTGGGCGACATCAAGGCTCCACGCATCCTCATCGCCGACGGTGCCTCCTTCAAGGGCAACGTCGACATGGACATGAAGGAGCGCTGATTCGTGGCCACCGCGAAGGAGCTCGCAGCGAGCAATAACGTCAACAACACCGTGGTGGGGCCTTCCATCCTCATCAGCGGCCGGTTGACCGGCGACGAGGACCTCACGGTCCGCGGGCGCGTGGAGGGTGAGCTCACCCTCAGCCGGACGCTCATCGTGGAGCCCTCCGGCGTGGTGAAGGCGAACGTGGCGGTGAAGAACGCCATCGTCAGCGGCGTGGTGGTGGGCAACATCAACGCCACGGAGAGCGTGGAGCTGACCCGCGAGGGTCGCATGGTGGGCGACATCCGCGCCCCGCGCGTCATCATCGTGGACGGCGCCAGCTTCCGCGGCCGGGTGGACATGGGGGACGTGGAGCCGGGCCGTCTGCCGGCGGAGCGCCCCACGGTGACGCGGCCGGCGATGACGACGCCGCGTCCTACCGCGACGCCCGCGCGCCCGGCGACTCCGGCCGCGCGTCCGCCCGCACCGCCCCCGCGCCCCACGGCGACGGCTCCGGCCACGCGGCCGACCGCGGCGCCTCCGCCGCCCCCGCCCGCCCGGCCGGCCGGCAGGCCGCT